>JBBEBO010000138.1:0-2810 GCA_040882265.1 Brumimicrobium sp.
TCACTCTTCAATCTCAAACTCTACGTCTGAATCTTCTTCTTTATTTTCCTTTTTCCATTTGTCAATTTGCTTTTGTAAATTGGATTTTTTACGCTTTTTTTGATTTTGGTCAAACTCATCTTCTATTGTGCTATCCCCTTCAAATTCCATATAAAGTTTTTCGGTTTCAATTTCTTCTTTCTGATATTCTTTGACTGTAGTGTCATTTTTATTTACACCAAAACCTGTTTTCATAACACTTTTAAAATCTTCTTTCGCCTCCTGTCGTTGCTCTTTTTTTGCTTCTTTCTTAGCCTCTTTATCCCATTCAAAATTTGGATTGTCTAGATTTCCGAACATTTTTAAATAAACTTTAAAACCTGTGCCGTCGTCAATAACCTCACCGAATTCAGTGTTTTTTGAGCTTCCCTTAATTTCCCTAAACCTAAAATCAAAGCTGTAATCTATCACATTCTCAAATGTGTGTGTTCCTTCTAAATTAACATCTAACGCATTTGATTTTATTGACATTTTGGGTATAGTAAGGATACCATTTTCCACTCTTAAAACGTTTTCAAACGTTTCAAATGATAAATTCAGCAACTTCTCTTCAAATGAATCAATGCGATTTTTTGAAACCATCAATTTTGCACTTGAATTTTTTAAGCTTTTAGTAATTTCTTTGAATGTACTGACATTTGACAATGCGCCATCTGTGATTTTTAAATCAGCTTTTACTTTAAATTCGTTTTTTAAATCAGTTTTTTCATTGAGGTCAAAAGGTCCATTAAAGCTTAAATTAATAGTTGCTGTTCCACGAATATTATCCGACTTTATTACTTCTTGATCAAAGTTATTCCATTCTTTAAACAAAGGGTCAAAAGAAACATTGTCTGAAGATAAGTTTGTGTTTACAACGAGGTACATCGGTCTTTCTTCGGTTACTGTGAGACTACCAACAATGTCCGCTTCTGCTGAGGTGCCTTTTAAATAGGGGAAATGCACAGCTCTTTTTCTAAAATGAAGTTGACCCTGAATATTTTCGTATAGATGCTGACTGTAATTTACTTTTGCTAAGGACATGTTAATTTTCCCTTGAATGTCTGCAGGCAACAACCAATCTCTTGAGCGTTTAACTGTGGGGTTACTAGTCGAAAGGTCATCTAAATAAAGCTGATTACTTTCTACAGATGCATCAACGATCAAGCTTCCTTCTTTTTTAAAGTAATCTGCAATTCTGTTGAGGCTACCGTCAATTAAGATATCTGATTTTCCAAGATAAATAGCTAAATCTGTAAAACCTGCGTATTGATTTCGAATTGTTATTTCACCTTTAGGAATATTAAAAATGCGCATATCATTTTCGAAATTAGCTACAATATCATTGGTAATTAATGAGGCCCTCAAATCATAGATATCAATATCTTTTAAATCAGATTCTGGATTGTTTAACCTCAAATCAAAATCACCATCAAGTTGAATGTTTCCGCTCAATTTTTGTAGGTCAAACGGACCAAATAAACGGTGAACAGCTGTTAAATCGATGACGCCATTTGCTTCGCCTTTAAGTCTTGGTTTTTTAAAATCTGTGACGCGAATGTTCCCGGTAAAATCTTTATTTAGAGTATGAAAAGTTAAATGGCTCAGGTAGAGTTGTTCAACACCATTGCGGACACCATTTGTATAAGTTCCTTTTGCTGAAATATTTGACAAATTAAATCCTTTGTCTGATAAAGTACCATTATCTATACTAAAATTCGCATCAATTGCTGGAGAAACAGTATTTGATATTGGACCTTTGATTTGAGCTTCGATATTTACTGAGCCACCACCGTTTACTTTTTGAACAACATCTAGCTCTTGAATTGTAAAGTTTGTAGCAACTTTAGCCAGGTCAAGTGACTTCGCACCAATATAAAAATCTAAACTGTCTGCCGAAACTTTACCTCTGATTTGAAAAGGCAACTTATTAATGTTTAAATCAGCTGATTCAATTTCGAAAACGCTGGTTTCGTGATTCATACTTATAGAGATCTCACAAGAAGCTTGTTTATCACTGATTAAGTTCAACGATTTGTTTTTAATATCGTGGATGAGAAAATCCGTTTTGGCTCCCATTACAAATTTTTTCTCGTTAAAAGATCCCGATAACAAAAGGTCTTGAAATGTTGTGTTGTAAAATTGATCAGTTGCTTCATTTAGATAAGTAAAGTCAGCATCATTAAGATTAATTTCCTTTAGTTCGAAATTAAAACTATTCTTTGTACTGTCTTCACTTGATTTTAAAAAGTCATAGTTTACTTTCCCGTCTTCTCTTATTTCAAGATTGACCTTAGATTTATTAATGTCTATGCTGTGAACATTATAATCACCGTTAACAAAATCCATAGGGTTAAAGCGAAGTCGCATTGTTTCGCTGTAAAAAGCGGTGTCTATAGTTTGAAGTGTGTCGAATTTACTATGCACTAAAACATTTTCAAAATCTAGCGACATATCTGGAAAAGTGTTCCAAATACCAACATCGATATAACCGATATGAACGCGTTTATTGAGGTGTTTGTTGATTTCCTCTAAGGCATAAGATTTTATGTCATCTTTAAAAACCAATAACAAAGCACTGACGATCAGCATAAATCCAACGACTACACCAATAATCCATTGTATGATTTTTAAAACTCGCCTCCACGTCATAATACAAATGTAAAACAGAAATCAGTTCATCTATGGACTAACTTGTAGACTTATTAACGTATAATATTGTAAAATCATACGTTTTAAATCACTATTGTCCGATATAAATTGAGACCTCTCATTTCATTCGAGGTGACGCT
>JBBEBO010000139.1:0-8119 GCA_040882265.1 Brumimicrobium sp.
ACTTTTAAATTAAAAGCAAATTTACAAAACTCCCCTTAAAATGTCTTTGACCCATAATTTGCTTTTCTAAAAATAATTACATGTTTATTTGGGCAGGTCATTTTTTTTTTTAGTGATTTGAATCGTTCTAATCGAAAAGTGAGACCTTACGAATCAATTTAGAACCACTGAAAGTCAAAAAAATTGATTTTCAAGTCTTTTATGATGATGAGTGCAATACAACACAAATCACTATTATGAGCGGTTTAAACAAAATATGCTTGTCCTTTAAATTCTTTCTAACTAATAGAATGAAGCTACCTCCATGACTGATTTTAAAAAAAAAACAACCTGATTTATTAAAAAACCATCAAATAATTTTATAAATTTAAAGAATACAGTTATGAAAAATATAAATAAAATACTGGTCTTGAGTGCAACAATAATACTTGTTAATTTTACAGCATTCACTCAAAATAATCAAACAATGCTATCTGAATATTGGGACGGTTCTGGTGGTCAAATAGAATCACCGATATTTTCAACTTTAGTCACTAAAACAGATGATATGCGTAATGTTTATGTTGCTGGTGCTGCCTTAAATACAAATACAAATAAGCTAGATATGATGATCCAAAAGTTTAATGGAGCAGGTGATTTGTTGTGGCAAACCACTTATGGAGGCGCATTAAACGATAATGATATGGCTTCTGACTTATTCATTGATGATAATTACAATGTTTATATAACAGGAGCAGTTGCTGAACACGCACAAAATCATTATGATTTAGCCGTTGTTAAATTTAACAGTAGTGGTGTGTTACAATGGGATTACCTTTATAATTATGGTGGTTCACCGTTGCCGTATGACGCGGGTACAGCAATAACAGGTGACAACAATGATCATATCTATGTAACAGGCAGTAGTGCAGGTAATAATACAAATTCAGATTATGTAATTATAAAATTAGAGGCTGGAAGCGGAAGTGAAGCATGGACACAGCGATACGATTACGCTGAATTAGATGATGTTCCTGCTAAAATTAGTGTTTATGGCGGACAAGAAATAGTTGTTTCTGGTGGAAGCCAAATAGACGAAAATCCTGCTGTCTGGGAAATGGCAACTATTGAACTTGATCAAAATGGTCAAATTATAAGCGATTTTAGAACTGGAGAAAGTGTAACAGGTGGAGTCAGTGAAGTTTATGATATGACTGTTGACGGCAATGGCAACTTTTATATTGCTGGTACAAAGAAAAATGCATCAACTGATTATGATATAACTGTTTACAAATTGGATGAAGATCTCAATTTAGTTTGGGAAGAAACGTATGACGGATACGGAGACGAAGATAGAGGGAAAGGGATAAAAGTAGACAATCAAGGAAACGTTTACGTGGCTGGATTTGTAACTTCACAAAATGCAGGGAAAAATTATTCTTTAATAAAATATAACTCTAACGGTGATTTAGACTGGTATAGAGAATACAATGGTAATACTAGTGAAGATGATGAAGCTGTTAATCTTGTCATAAAAGATAACGACAAGATTTTTGTAACAGGTAGTTCTTTTGCAGGAAGTAATTCCGATTTTGTAACGCTTGGTTATGATGAAAACGGTGAGTTATTTAATGAAATAATATATGATGGTGACTCAGGATTAGATGATACACCAACACATATGGGAATTGATTTGGATGGTAATATCATAGTGGCTGGGCAATCCCAAATAAATGGGAACGATTTTGAAAACGTTACGGTAAAATACACAGTACATGAAAAATCAATAGACTTATCTAATGGGGTCAATAATGCAAATGAACTAATTGTTCGCTTTGACACCTCAGCAATTAAATACCCATCAATTGATAAAAAAGAATTCGTAGCTGGAATGCTAGGTGATTTTGTTAAAGAAGATGTTTTAGACACACTATTTCAAAAAACAGGGTTTGACTGGAGTAGATTAGATACTTACAAAATATTTCGAGGTATGACTACAGCAGATAGCATTTCTGAAACAAGACTAGGTGAAACACATAGAATTGATGATTTTTGGGCAACGTTGTCTGTCTTTATTCCAGAAAATGAGAGTGAAGCGGAAGTTATTGATAGTTTGAGTACTGTTTATCCTATAGTTCATTATTCTGAATTGAATCATGTTGGTGAGTTATTTGACGAGCCAAATGACGATCTCTATCTTCCTCAACAAACAGGACTTTATGATCCAGTTCATGGCATTGAAGTTGAGGATGCTTGGGATAATCAAGTAGGTCAACAATCAATCAAAGTAGGTGTTTTTGATTCTGGAATAAATTGGAGACATGAAGATTTTGGCGATGGAACTTGGAACGGAACTAAAATAGTTGGTGGTTGGGATTATTACAATAATATAAGTCCTCAAAACCAAACACTTCCTGATCCTGATGGACATGGTACAGCAGTTGGTGGAATTATCGGTGCATTAAGAAATAATGACATTGGTATTGCTGGAATTGCAGGAGGCGATGTTCAGGACGGTAATACTGGTAGTCAATTATTCACTATGGCAATTCCAGTGCTTGGACAAGTATCAATTTCAACACTCCATTCTGTAGCAGCATCGGCAATAGTTGAAGGTGCAGTTAGCACAACCACAGGATATGGATATGGATTAGACGCTCAAAACCACAGCTGGGGAAGTACTCATAACTCAGCTACCTTGAGGAATTCAGTAAAAGCATGTTATGAAGAAAGTTGCGTATTCGTTGCTGCCAGTGGTAATGATGGCGACCAAACGGTCAATTACCCAGCCACGTATAATGATGCGTGGGTATTAAAAGTTGGAGCTAGTGATATTAATAGTAATAGAGCCCCATTCTCAACATTTGGAAATGATTTGGATGTTGTTGCACCAGGTACAAATGACATATATGCTTCCCTGGATCATGACGACAACTCAGGTTATACATATAATGGAAATGGTACTTCCTTTGCAGCGCCACACGTGGCAGGTGTAACTGCTTTATTTCAAAGTGAGCATAGTACAAATAATGGTTATCCAAATGGTCTTGCTCCAGAAGATGTAGAGTACTTTTTCGAAAATTTTGCTACGGATTTACCACCCGCTCAGTATGATCAAGCGACTGGATTTGGTCTTGTCAACGCTGATTTATCTCTTGCAAGTTTATCCTTTCCTGATTTCTATGTGTTTCATGCAGGTGGTCAATCCTCCCCTTTACAAACCGTTGCTTCAAGTTTAAATGTTATTTTGGCTAACAACGTAAATGGAGTAGCTGCTGGTAGCTATGTTGCCGATAGATATCAAGTAACGTATAACTTTGTGGATATTTTACCAACTGGTCAGACTGCAATTGATGATTGGACAAGATTCAGTTCTAGTATAGGAGTTTCTGCTGCTAATCCAATTTCAGGAGAAACATGGTTTAACTATACGCCTACTATCAATCAAAATGTAGTCTCAGTATCTGCAACAACTTTTTGTTGGCACATACTCACCAACACTTTTGGACAGGCTGTAAATAAGTGGATTCCTGCGCCTCCAAGTGAATTGAAAACAAGTTATTCCTTGTATGTTGAGGATCCAAACTCAACAGCGAGTGTAGATGAGGAAAACTTGGAAGAGGGAATCAATATTTATCCAAATCCAAGTGATGATCAAATCACAATTGACTATAACTTATCAGAAAATACAGATGTTCATTTAGAAATCTTAGATGCAACAGGTAGAAAAATCGCAACTCACGAAATGCAAAACCAATCCGTTGGAAAGCAATCTCTAACAGTGAGCGTTTCGCATCTATCTAATGGCATATACATCTGTAACTTGAATATTGGCAACGATCAAATATCAAGAAAAATCATTAAAAAATAATCAATATGAATAATAAAATAATTTTATATATTCTTATTGCATTGGGAACTATGGCTTGTCGTAAAGACAAGCCTGTTCCTTCTGTTGAAGAATCATCAGAATGCAAGTCTTTTTCAAAAGATTTGCCCCCTCAAACATACTTCACAAATGAGAGGTTTCAGTATAAAGCACCGCATTTTAACCCCAATAACAGCAATGAATTTATTTATCATTTTAGAGATTATGAACAAAATGAATTTCAGCTTTTAAAGTATAACCTGCTAACCAAGCAAAAGACACTTATTGTTGAAAGTGGAAAAATAGCTAACCAACCTAAATGGAGTAGTGATGGGCTGATTGCCTATACTCATCATGTGGGTTATGTCGATCATATTTATCTTGTAAAAGATAACGGAGACAGCTTAACTCAGCTTACTGACAATGTTCATAACATGTTTCCCGTTTGGAGTTCAACAGGGGATGAATTATATTGGGCTTACACACCTAATTTGGGAATTCCATATTATTTTTTAAAACAAAACCTCGACAATTCATATCCAGATACAATTTTACAAGATGGTGATTCCTATGGTGGTTATGCTACATACAATTCAATTTCACATAGTAATAAACTTTTATCATTAACCTTAATTGGGAATAAAAAACATATTGCGTGGACATCTTTAAATGAAACACCAATAACCTATTCAAGTATTGCCAATATGAGTCAGGCATTTGATTATCCCAGTGTGTCTGGTCTTTGCTGGTCAAGCGATGAAGAGTATGTATACGCAACAGTAAATGGGAAAGAAAATGGATTGTATAAAATAGATATAAATAGCTCTAGCAAAGAGTTGCTAATTCCATTTTGTGAAACTAAGTCATATAGATCTATATCAGCCTCATCCGATGGTAATTATTTAATAGGAGAACGAATAGATCGGCACCTCCATCTGGATGACCAATCAAATCCAACAGGGGAAATTATTGAAAACTCTTCAATTTACCTTATTGACTTACACACATTGGAAGAAACAAAAATAGACTTAGCACCATGAAAATAAAAATTTTAATCATATGCATTTCAATCTGTTCAACATTGTTTTCGCAGATTGAAACCGAAGAGTTGTCATTCGAGTTTGGCTATGGATTGAATAATTATGCGATGGAAAACTTGAATCGATACTTTATTGATTCAATTACTTCGCAATCCAATCCAAAAACCCTTGATAAGAAAATAGAAAAAGGTGAGAGATTTAGTTTATCAATAAATTATAGACCATCTAAGTATTTTAATGTTGGGCTGTTTTCTGCGTATCAATATGGGAGTCAAAGTTCAACCTCAAATTTTCAAGAAACAGATGACTTCGGAAATGTGATTGCTGAACATGAAAGAAACTACGAATTAAAAACTCAAGCAATTTCTGTTGGCATTAACTCTACCTTATTTTTAAATACGTTACTCAAATGGGATAAAAAAGAAAGAAAATTGTTACAAAACTTAAATTTGGGTATTGGTTTTAATGGTGGCGTAGGTTTCTCTAAAGTAACATCTGATATGCGGTCATCATCACTACCTATGGCATCATATTATGATTTTTATGAAAGTATGGACTTTCAAGGTCAAACATTTATTGATATAGGTTATTATTTTTCGAAAAGCAATCTTTTTTCTTCGGTTGGCATCAAGTTAGGCTATCAATATTTTGTTACAAAAACAGTAAAGAATAGATTAGGTAATGAGTGGATAGTTAAAGGTGAACATCCAATAAACTTAGATTTTTCTGGTTTATTCTTCGGAACATACATTATGATTGGGAAATAGTGTACAACAAACAAAAACAACAATTAATTTGATCAAGATAAAAAGCGCCATAAGTGAGGAACTCAAGCATGCAATCAGTCAATATTTCAAGAAAATATAGTCAAACATTTATTGGTCTCAACATTAGTTAAAACTATGCACTTTAGTGCATCTTTCTTTTAGCTTCTAAAAATCGCACCAGACGTTAGACATCAGACAATAGATATTAGACAGTTTTGTCTTGTGTCTAACATCTACTGTCTAATTCTTTATGTTAATTGTAGAATTTTATTCTCATTTAAACCTATAGTACTTTCAGTCCATAGTAGTTTAGTTATTGAATCCTTATACACAAACTCACGCTCCAGCATTTGCTTTTTCCTGTAATCTGCCACAATACGTACGAGATGATTACAAAAGATTCTTAGAAAATAAGCTCCGAGAGCATTTTGATTTCGAAGGAGTGCCTGTTAGGGTTTTCTTTAGAAAGAAGTAGGGAAGAATAACTTTTTATCAAATTATTTATCAGAATTTCAAGTAAGGATCTTTTCTCGGTTCTATAAAATTGGTGAGCAAGAATTAACTTTAAATGCTTTTCCACAAGTAAACTCTAAATAAAAATCATAAATCTGAAAATTAACATATTAAAGTCTCTATTGCTTGTTTTTAACAAATAAATTAACATATTTTGTACAAAAAAAGTTAAATAATTTGCTTTTTCAAAAATAATTACAGTTACGTTAGGCTGGATCGTTTTTTTTTTTTTGATTTGTATTGTTCGAAGAGAAAAGTAAGGCCTTACGAATCAATTTAGAGCCACTGAAAGTCAAAAAGATTGATTTTCCTATTTACTAATTATACAAAGATGAAAAAGTTAATGTATGGCGGTTTATTCCTTGCCTTAGTAGGAATTGGAGTTGTTGGATGTAAGAAAGAAGTATCATCAAACGATACTTCATCGGATACTCCCGAGTTAATTACTCCCGATTTTAGAGCAAATAAAAATCTAATAGAATTCAACTCAATTGAAAGTTATGAGAACTTTATAAACAACTATGAAGAAGCACAAAAAAACGAAGCTTTCGATGCGTTGAGGAATAGTAACTTCCAAAATTATTTCTCTAAAACTGAAAATCATGTCATGTTAAAAAATGACGATGGTACAGATTCTGAGGTGTATGAAATGGATGACAGGTTTGGTCAATTACTAAATGTTGATGGAGCTATTAAAATAGGTGATTATCTCTTTAAAATTAATCTATCTGAAAAAGAGGTGCGAGTAGTTTCGTATAGTGCTGAGGACGATTATCAAAGCGTTTTATCAGTAATAAACAGTTCATCAAAAGAAGTGAAAGTCTTTTCTACTGATGATGATGTACTTGAAATATTAGAAACTGGTACTCAAGAAAAGTGTGGCGGGTCTTCTGGTTTTAATAAATACGAAGATGTTAATGATCAGTATGGTGGTAAATTTACATTTAGAGCGAGGTATTTTAAAGCTGGTATCTATAATCATGTATATGTAAGAGGAGAGCACCATTATGCAGGTTCAGCATATAATAGTCAATTTTACGAGGATGATATGAAGTTTGAGGTACATGTTGATGAATGGTGGAAAGCCTTACGCGTTAGAAGAAAACCCTGTGGTAACGGTCATGCAACATATCATCATGGGAGCGTTCGTAACTTCACATCCTGGCCTAACCCCAATATATCCGATCCAATTACTAGAATTTTCCACGTATATGAACAAACTCGAGTGCTAAACGGCTATCGCGTATGGGTAAGAGGAATTGTTAAAATCCAAGGAACAACTTATACTACTCCTTACTTTGGTAGAATAATTAATTCAAACTTTTAAATAATGACAAAAAACAACTGTTTATTAATTTTGTTTTTGCTGTTTGGGTACTCTTTGAGTGCTCAAATGGCTTTTTTTATCAAACCACGGGTTATGATGAAAACAACAAGAAGCTTTTATCTTTCAGAAGGTTTTTTTGAGAATGCTGATGCAGAGAACTATGCTACAAATGATTACTATACGTTTGTCAATAATGGTCATCATTTTTCAAACAGTAAAGTGAACTTGGGGATAAGTGCTGGTGTCAAATTAGATGACAAAAACAGTTTAGAACTAGTTGTTTCTGCTGATGCTTCGAGTGTAAGTCAATCTACTGTATATTATAACCTTACTTCCTATAATGCGGTTAGAACTAGCGCTTCTTTATGGGGACGTGATTTTATGCGAATTAACTTAGAATACAATAGAACATATTTGATTAAACCACGTGTAGAACTTCGAAGTATGTTAGGCGCAGGAGTTTACCTGTTACATAAGCGAACAGAGGAGTTTAATGGAGGTATGGAGAATCATGTTTTTGTAGGTGGAGTTAAACGAACCAATTCGAACGCGAACAATATGGCAGCAATATTTCAAGCTGGCTTGGGGGTTGATTTTAAAACTAAACGGGGAGTTCCTCTTTTTT
>JBBEBO010000139.1:8219-14634 GCA_040882265.1 Brumimicrobium sp.
TTTTATCCATGGCGACCGAATAAGAAGGAGAAACTTTAATGTATACTGCTTGAAGCACTTAAAATCTGAGGTGTTATAACGGTTTATTTATATCGGAATAAATTTATTTTAAAAATTATGATTTCCAGTGGAGTTAAATGTTTTCAAGATAAATAAAGTTGAACTTCCATGTTTAATTCAAAAATAAAAACGGCTACACCCTAAAGTGCAACCGTTCTATATAAAACCAATAATAAACCAACCAGAAAGTTTAGTTAGTTAATAGACGGAGCATTTAGTTAATTGGTTGGAAAATATTTAAATTATTTAAGTAATTAAAGGTCTTTTTGTATCTTCATGGCTGAAATATGTCTAATGTATGCCTTTTAATACAATATTTGGGTGGTTAATTAAGAAAAGAGTTCATCAAATTGAACTGTTTCGAAAATATCCTATTGAAGTTCAAAAAGAGTGGTTTGAACGCTTGATTGAACAAGGGAAAGGCACAACCTATGGCAAAAAATACGGGTTTGATAGCATTCAAAATTATGACGATTTCAAAAGTCGAGTTCCTTTACAAGACTATGATGACGTAAAGTCTTGGGTTGATTTAGCCGTTGAAGGTGAAGAGGATGTGCTTTGGCCAGGTGAAACCAAATGGTTTGCTAAATCCTCCGGCACTACTTCAGATCGAAGTAAATTTATTCCAGTGACAAGAGCCTCATTAGAGGAATGTCATTACAAAGGAGGCAAAGATTTATTGGCTATTTACTATTCTCACTTTCCAAATACGAAGCTTTACAAAGGCAAACATCTAGTTGTTGGAGGCACGGCAACACATAATCAATTGCGTTCTGATAGCTATTCGGGGGATTTATCTGCAATTATTTTAAAAAACCTTCCTTGGTGGGCAGAAATTAAAAGAACTCCTTCACGTGAAATTGCACTCATGAGCGAATGGGAAGAAAAAATTGAAAAACTTGCAAGAGGAACGATCGAAGAGGATGTTTCAAGCATTTCTGGTGTTCCAAGCTGGACCCTAGTGCTTTTTAATAGAATATTACAAATTACAGGCAAAAAAGACATGCGTGAGGTATGGCCAAACCTTGAGCTATTTATGCACGGAGGTGTTAGTTTCAAACCTTATGAAGCGGAATTTAAACGACTGATTCCACATGATGATATGCATTACATTGAATCCTATAACGCTTCAGAAGGTTTTTTTGGGATTCAGGATGAGATTGACGGTGATTTACTGCTAATGCTCGATTACGGGATATTTTTCGAGTTTATTCCGATGAATGAATACGCTGGAACAAATTCAAAAACTGTAATTGGTATTCAAGATGTTGAGCTCAATAAGAATTATGCAATTGTCATTTCTACAAATGGTGGATTATGGCGCTATATTATTGGTGATACCGTTAAGTTTACGAGCTTAAAACCTTATCGAGTTGCTGTCTCTGGCAGAACAAAGCATTTTATTAACGTCTTTGGTGAAGAAGTAATCGTTGAAAATGCAGATTATGCAGTTAAAAAGGCATGTGAAGTAACAAATGGAGCGCTTAAAGATTACACTGCTTGCCCTGTTTTTATGGAAGAAGGTAAACAAGGTGGACATGAATGGATAGTTGAATTCTCAAAACAGCCAGATGACATTAAAAAATTTAAAAGCGTACTCGACGAAACGCTAAGAGAAATAAACTCAGATTACGATGCAAAACGAACCAACAATTTAACGCTGAATGTTCCAATTATACATATTGCGAAACAAGGTATGTTTGATGCTTGGCTCAAAGCAAAAGGGAAGTTAGGCGGACAACATAAAGTGCCAAGATTGTCAAATAACAGAGATATTCTTGAAGATGTATTAAATGTCGATAAAGGTATACTTCTTGATAAGAACCCCGTATAATGATAAGACTCGTAATTGTTCTAACACTATTTTTTATCGCTCACCCAAGTTTATCACAATCAACTTGGAAGCTAATGAGTACTTATAAAAGTGAGAATATTATTTCTTGGGACGTAGATCCAATGGGAAAAGTTATTGTAGCTGAAAGTGGCGATGTGCTTAAAAAATTAGACACTTCATTTCTTATTCAGTTTTCTCAAAGCAGTAAAAATTTTGGTGAAATATCTAAAATTGATGCAGGTCATTCATTAAAATCACTGGTTTTTTCAGAAAATCAGCAACAAGTTGGTTTTATTGATAACACGTTGACATTTCAAGAAGGAATAAAAGATTTATCAGAGGAAGATATTTCTTATGCAATTGATGTCTGTTATTCAGGTCAAACAAATCGCTATTGGGTTTTTGATGCCGATAACTCGAGGCTTGTACTCTTAGATAATAGCCGACCAAGCAATACTGAAATAAACAACCTTGCTTCAATTACAAAAGCTCCTGAACCAACAAGTATTTTTGAAAGTCATAATCAACTGATCATGCTTTATGAAGGAATAGGTGTTTATGTTTTTGATTATTATGGAACGTTGATACGCTTTATTGATGATCCAAAAGCAAACGCTATTCATATTTCAAAAGACTATCTTTATTTTATAGAAGAAAATAAAATGATCAGGTTGAATTTGAGGAATTTAAACAAAATAAGCCTCGATTTACCGATTGAAAATATTATAGATTTCCGTGTTTTAGAACAATATATTTTCTTCAGAACTTCTGAGGGAATTAAAAAATATGTTTTAAATCAAGTTTAAAACAAAGAGTTTAAAACAATATTTGTATTTTAGTCCTCCAAATATTTTTGAATTATGCATATTGCAGTAGCAGGTAACATCGGATCGGGAAAGACAACACTAACAGAGATGTTAGCAAAACATTTTTCTTGGGAAACACATTACGAAGATGTAGAACAAAATCCATATTTAAATGACTTCTATGAAGATATGCAACGCTGGTCGTTCAACTTACAGATTTATTACCTGAACAGTAGAATTGCTCAAATTCAAGAAATCCAGCAAACGGACAAAACGGTTATCCAAGATAGAACAATCTATGAAGATGCGTTTATTTTTGCGCCAAACCTTCATTCTATGGGCTTGATGACGACACGTGATTTCGAAAATTATTTTTCGCTTTTCAATTTGATTGAATCTTTCGTATCGCCTCCAGACCTTTTAATTTACTTAAGAGCTAGCGTTCCTACATTGGTAAGCCAAATCCAGAAGCGTGGTCGTAATTACGAAGAAAGTATCCGTTTGGACTATCTAAAACGTCTTAATGAGCGCTACGAAGCTTGGATCAGCACTTATGATAAAGGAAAACTGCTAATCATAGATGTTGATAACAATAATTACCACGAAAAACCAGAAGATTTAGGAGAAATTATTTCTTCTATTGATGCTGAAATTAATGGGTTGTTTTAGTGATTGATTGTTGGTTTTTCATTTATTATTAAAACATTTTTCTATTACAATATGTTTTCTTGATATAAACATCAAAATTTGATTCTGTCGAGAATATGAAATTAAAAATCGCATTCTATATCTTTATAATTATTTCCTCTTTTAACCTGCGGTCTCAACCTCCAAGCGAATTTACAGTGAAAGGAACTGTTGTTGAGAGCGCAGAAAAAAAACCGATTAACTACGTGACAGTTGTTTTAAGAGATTTATCTACCACTGATGTCATAGAAGGAACAACTACGGGAGAGTCAGGTACTTTTGAATTAACGACCCAAGAAGATTCTTTCTATGTCGAAGTTAAATTTATGGATTTTAAAACTGAGGTAATAAAGAACCTTGATCGATCATCTTCAGAAATTGATTTGGGTACAATTGAATTGGAACAATCTATTCAAGATGTAGATGGTGTAGATATTCGCGCAGAAAAATCAACTGTAGAATTCAAACTGGATAAACGTGTATTCAATGTTGGAAAAGACATCAGTAGTACAGGAATGGGAGCGCTTGATGTTCTGAATAATGTACCTTCAGTAAATGTGGATATCGATGGGGCTATTTCGTTACGAAATAATGCAGGAGTCCAGATCTTAATCAATGGTAAACCTTCAGTTTTGGCAGACCAAGGAAACGGAGCGCTTGGAAGTATTTCTGCCGATCAAATCGAGCGTGTTGAAGTCATCACAAATCCATCCGCTAAATACGAAGCGGAAGGTTCGGCTGGAATTATTAATATCGTATTGAAAAAAGAAAATAAAAAAGGATTGAATGGCTCTGTTTCTGCAAACACGGGTTGGCCGCACAATCACAGTATTGGTTCGAGCATGAATTACAGAACCGAAAAATTCAATTTTTTCACACAGTTTGGTGTAGGCTACCGATCAATTCCAGAATATTTTAGTACCGATAATATCAACTATCAAGATAGCTCTGCGGTTCTGAGTGAAGGAGTGAATTATCGAAATGAAAACTTTTACAATATTTCTCTTGGAGCGGATTATCATATCAATGATTTCAATATGATTACTTTCTCAGGAAGTTTTGCTTATGAAATTGAAGATCAACCCTCGGAAACAACTTTTAAACGGGAAGATTTAGATGGAAATGTTCTTTCAGAATGGGAACGTGAAGAAGTTACGAGCGCCATCAATCCAAAATGGGAATACGATTTACAATATGAAAAAGAATTTAAAAATAATGAAGAACACAAATTAACAGCAAGTGCACTTGGACGATATTTTGGAAAAGAACAAGAATCAGATTTTACAAATAGAGGCATTAGTGGCGATTCTCCAGCCGCTAACCAACAAACCAATACAGCTTATCAGCAAGCAGACTATACGTTTAAGATTGATTATACAAATCCAATAACGAAAAAAATCAAATTGGAAACAGGTGCACAATATGTGATCAATGATGTTGGGAATGACTATGCCGTTTACGACTATGAAATGGGGGATTGGGAACTCGATTCAAACTTGACAAATAATTTTGAATACATTCAAAAAGTACTTGGCGTATACGCAACTGGCTCCTATGAATCGGAAAAATGGGGGGCGAAATTAGGTTTAAGAGCAGAAAATACTGAACTAAATACGCTTTTAACCAATACTAACGAAAGTAACAATCAGAATTACAGTAATTTATTCCCAACATTTCATACGTCTTATAAGTTTTCTAAACGCTATTCATTACAAGCAGGTTATTCTCGAAGAATTTACCGACCAAGACTCTGGGATTTGAATCCGTTTTTCAATATCAGAAATAATTACAGCATCCGTCAAGGAAATCCCGATTTATTGCCTGAGTTTTCCGACTCGTACGAACTAACGGGAATCTTTATTTTTAATAAATTTACGTTAAACAGTAGCGCATATTATCTCTATACAACTGATGTAGTAGAACGCGTCTCCTTTTTCGAAGGAAACGTGAGTGTAACAACACCAATCAACGTAGGTACGAGCGGAACAGCTGGGTTAGAAGTAAATGCAAAATACGACATTAATAAATGGCTAACATTAACTGGAGATTTTAACTATGGTTATTTTACCCGAAGAGGAATTTTCAACGATCAAAACTTTGATTTTAGTGGCGATAAATACTCAGCTGAACTTAAATCCAAAATTAAACTTAATGGAGGTTTTGACTTAGAGTTTACTGGAAATTATCAATCTGAGTATGAGACCGTGCAAGGTATTCGTTCAGGTTTTGCCCACATGGACGCCGGAATACGTAAAAAAATTAATGATGGAAAATTTGTCTTAAATCTATCTGTTAGAGATATTTTCGCTTCAAGAATACGAGAACTCACCGTAAATCAAGGTGATAATTATTTTTACACGTTTGAACAACGAGGTCGTTTTATCACTTTTGGGGTGAGTTATGGTTTCGGAAAAGGAGAAGCGATGAGTTATTCTGGGAGAGCGAGGTAGGCTGCAAGTGTGCTGTAGCTTTATTTTGTCTTAGGAAAACGTATTCTCATTGAGAATCAGTCTATTTTTTTTATATTTGAATTATGAAGAAAACAATTTTTTTAATTCCGCTAATATTATTTCTTTTTTCCTGTGACACAGAAAATGAAGCATGTGCATGCTATGACGCAGCTTTAGATGGAAAAGAACCAACAAAAGAATGTGCTGAGCATGTTGAAGGATTATCCGAAGAAGAACTCAAAGAGAAATCAAACGAGTGTTTCGGTGAGACGGTTCAAGACATGTCAGGTGCTGGAGGGCTGTAGTTTGATAGCCTGTCTTGAAGGTTTACCACGAACGAACTTTTTGTCCATCCATGGGATGAATACCAGTAATGCCTTAAAGGATTATACCACGAATGATCGTCCTTCAACCAGTAATGCCTTGAAGGATTATACCACGAATAATCGTCCTTCAAGGATTCAAGGAAGAAACCCCGATCCATACATTATTATTGAAAAAATACAATAATCGTCCTTCAAGGAACCAGTAATGCCTTGAAGGATTATACCACGAATAATCGTCCTTCAAGGATTCAA
>JBBEBO010000139.1:14734-18234 GCA_040882265.1 Brumimicrobium sp.
GGAAGAAACCCCGATCCATACATTATTATTGAAAAAAATACGGATTAAACCATATTCTATGGAGTGGAATGGGCGTGGCGTGGTATAATCCTTTGAGGACGTTCGTTCGTGTTATAGTCCTCAAAGGCTAGGTGGATGATTTAAAAATCTACATTTCCGCTTTACCTTTCTTTCTGATATCTCCAATCAAAAAAATATCGATTTTTATTATTTTGATTAATATTTTACTTATCTTTAGGTATATAACCAAAACCTCCTTAAAGATGAATAACTTTAAATCTACCTTAAAACCTGATGGAATATATCATGTTTACAACCGTGCACATGGAAGTGAGAAATTATTTTTAAAGGATACTAATTATCGATTTTTCTTGGAAAAATTCAAACATTATGTGCATCCCATCGCGGAAGTATATTGCTACTGTCTAATGCCTAATCATTTTCATGTATTATTAAAAATTCGATCGGAAGAAATAGTTTCAAAGTATTTTGAAGACCTTGTGAAAACGAAAGGAATCAAACAATTACCTTTGGATCAAAGAATAACTTTTCAGTTTAGCAATTTGTTCAATGCTTATACTAAGGCTTTCAACAAGTTCTATGGACGTATGGGTGGTCTATTCATGACAAGATATAATAGAATTCTTGTTCGAGATAATTTGCAGTTTGTTAGAACGGTTAAATATATACACTTAAACCCTGTACAAGCAAGATTAGTGACAACTCCTGATGATTGGATATACTCATCATTTAAGGCGTTTACTTCCGATTCAAAAACACTGGTTCATAAAAAAGAAGTATTACATTATTTTGATAACATCGATAATTTTTTGCATATCCACGGGGTGAATACCAATAATGCTTTGAAGGATTCTACCACGAATGATCGTCCTTCGAGGATTGAGGGATAAACATAATCTTTGAGGAAACCCAAAACCATACATTTATATTCAAAAAATACGGATTAAACCAAATTCTATGGAGTGGAATGGGCGTGGCGTGGTATAATCCTTTGAGGACGTTCATACGTGGTATAGTCCTCAAAGGCGTGATGGATTAAAACTCCACACTTTGATTCTCTAAACCTTTCAGTGTATTTCCTATTTCGGTAATCAACTTTATTTTTCGTTCATCAATTTCCGTTTTTTTGTGCTGTGTTTTTTCGGCGAATTCGCGTAAAATAATTTCAGCATCTAAAAAGTGATGTTCCTCAAATGGTCCATCAAGATTTTCGATGATAGTAAGACATTCTAACGCTATCATAAAATCGTATTGTGTTGCAAGCGTTACAAAATCTACAAGGTATGGAGAGTAGTCAACTTTACTATTCCAAATAGTTGTAAGTAAAGCGTGGTGAATGGCTTTAAAGTTATTATCAAGTAAAACATCCATAATTGGATCAACCGTAGTTGTTGATTTGATGTCACTTAGGAAAGCAATGATTTCGTTCTCAGATTTTTCACTTACCCCGCTGTTCCATACTTCAAGAATAGGTAAAACAGCGTCATCATCACCGTGAACTTGAAGACCTTTTAATGCAGCTGATATTTTTTTCTCTTCACCAGATCTTAAATCGGTGATTAATGACTGCATTTTAGCTTTTCTTTCTTTATCTGTTATTGACATGACGCTTCGAATTTTGAGACGGCAAAGGTAAGGAATTAATTTTCGAGAGCCATAAATAAAACACTCAAGTTACATACAGGTTTTTAGTGTAAAGAACAGTCCAATATTCAATTTTCAAATCGAATTAAGTATTCTTAATAATCCCAACTTTTATATTCTTGATTCGTATCTTTCATGTCTTCGTAGAGCCAAACCATTCTATCTAGAAACCAACTTTTACCTAAATAAGCCATTACCACCCCCAAAATTGCGCCCCAAATGGAATATTCAACCGTTGCCCAGATTGCTAAAATAGTTCCTACAAATGAAATTGAATTTAGAATATTTTGAATTGGACTTCTGTGAATTTTAGGAATTTCTATTTTGTCACGGTTTAGATAAACCCTTTCTCCTAAAACTGATTTCGACGCCCAATTTCTAGTCGATTTTGGTTTGCTAAAAAATACAGGATTAAAAAACATCCATAAGAGAGATAAAACCCCTGGAATTAAACACCACCAACCAATCCATATTCTACTCCAAAAAGCAAATACAATTATCGGTAATACTGAATATCTTGTCCAAACGCTCCATGGATTTGAGTGTTTCATCCAATTTTCATGTGTTAAATTAAATACTTTTGCAATTTTTCTTTCTAATGTCATTTTTATTTAGTTTTAGTTACATTTTTCTGTTTCCATTTATTTTTGAGCTTGGGAATTTCCCGCTCAAGAAATTTGTAATAGTCTATTATTTCAGAGATTTCTTTGTGGCTAACTCCATCTTTATTTGTGTTTATATCAATTCCTTTCTCTAGGATCAATTTAAATTCAGTAATTGACTTTTCTTTAGCCTCTAACAATTTTTCTAGGCTATTTATAGCTATTTTGTAATATGACTTCCGATCACCTGAAATCATGTGTTTATCAATCATGTTCTGACTTAAGAGGAGTTTTATATTTCCACTTATAGACCCTTTACTTGCTTTTAAGGTGTTTTTTAAATCATCAAAAGAATTGTTATCTGTATTGGAGGAAATTAAATATCCCAGAATCCGACCAGCCATTTTTGGTAACCCGTATTTTTCATAAAACAATCCGACTTCTTCGATGTATTTCTCTTGTTGTGTCATACTTTTTTCACTTTCTAATACAAATATACATTTAGTTCAGTAATAAATGAACTAAATAAACTTATTATTTAATATTAACTTTTCTAACCATTTATCTTCGTCAAAGATTATTCAGCTTTATTACACGTTGATAAATCGTATTTTTACCGCATAGAATGGATGAAAATATGAAAATCAAAGACGAATACATGAATTATTGCGGAATTGGCATAATGCAACATAAGCGCGACTACAACATCGGAACACTTTGGCGATCTGCATATATTTTGGGTGCTTCATATATTTTTACTATTGGAAAAAGCTATAAAAAACAAACTTCAGACGTACTAAAAACGTGGGCTAGAATGCCACTTTTTCATTACGATACTTTTGAGGATTTTAAAACGAATATTCCTTATGATTGCAGAATTGTAGGTGTGGAACTAGATGATCGAGCTGTACCACTGAAAGATTTCGAACATCCATATCGCTCTATTTATTTACTCGGAGCAGAAGATAATGGCTTACCACCAGAAGTACTCAATGAATGTCATAAACTTGTTCAGTTACCTGGTTCTATTTCTTTAAATGTTGCAGTTGCTGGGAGTTTAGTACTGAATGATAGAGTGAATAAAGTTCCTACGAAGTTGCCTTGATTTTTGGAGGGGTTAGGATGGAGAGATATTAACCCGCATTATTCATGAATTTCCTATTCCAAAGCCAAACTGTCTGCTACCTTTGGAAATGCTCAAAATTTTTAATACCCAAAAGTGGGTTGCAATTA
>JBBEBO010000140.1:0-18192 GCA_040882265.1 Brumimicrobium sp.
AAATGGTTTGTTTCTAATTTCAGCAGTTTAATTCATAACGCTAGATCCTCTAATAATAAACTAAAACTCCAATTCCTCATTCTGAATTTATTATCTTTGCCCTTCTAAAATTAAGATACACAATGGAATACGATTTCAGAGCAATTGAGTGAAAAATGACGGAAACATTGGGCTGAGACAAAAGTTTTTTATTGATTTCTTAAAAAATGGATGAATATAAAACTAGGATATTTTAACGTGATTGAAATGATAAACAAGTTTGAAATTTTTATATCAATAGATAATAAAGTTGAAGTTTCTGTTGTGCTTAGTGAAGATACCGTTTGGCTTAATCGTCAGCAATTATCTGTCTTATTTGATAGGGATGTTAAAACTATAGGAAAGCACATAAATAATGTGTTTAAAGAAGCTGAGTTAGTTGCTGATTCAGTTGTCGCAAAATTTGCGACAACTAAAAGTGACGGTATAACTTATCAAATTACTTTTTATAGAAAAAAACAAAACATTCATTAAATTTGAGACTACAAAGTATTTAATTTAACAGAACTTTAGTTTATGGAAAAGAACAACAACCAATTAGCAGTTTTTCAAGCTAAAAATGGTTCTATTGAATTAAAAACAGATATTGAGAATGATACTGTATGGGCATCCAAAAAGCAAATTGCTGAGTTATTTGATATAGACAGGTCAGTTGTATCAAGACATATAAAAAACATCTTTAATGATGCTGAGTTGAGCGAGCAAGTGGTTAGTGCAAAATTTGCACACACCACTCAACACGGTGCTTTAAAAGAGAAAGAGCAAACAAAATTAATTGATTTTTATAACCTTGACATTATACTGTCTGTTGGGTATAGAACAAAGTCTACAGTTGCTATAAAGTTTCGTCAGTGGGCTACAAAGACTCTAAAAAGTCATATTACGAAAGGCTATTCCATCAATCAAAAGCGCCTAGAAGAAAACAAAACACAATTTTTGCAAACGCTTGAAGATTTAAAAATATTAACTGATAGGAACAATCTTATTGAAACTAAAGATATCTTGTCACTTATTCAAAATTTTTCAAGTACCTTTTTTGCATTAGATAGCTATGATAGAGACGACTTCCCTAAAAAAGGAACTAAAAAGGAAATTAATGCTTCTGGGACTGAACTCTTCAGTGATATTAAGCAATTGAAAACGGAATTGATCCAAAAGAAAGAAGCGACTGAACTTTTTGCCCAAGAGAAAAATAAGGGTAATTTAGAAGGGATTTTTGGAACTGTTTTTCAAAGTGTTTTTGGAGAAGATGCTTATCCCACAGTAGAGGAAAAAGCCGCGCATTTATTATATTTCATTATAAAAAATCACCCATTCAATGATGGAAACAAACGAAGCGGTGCGTTTAGTTTTGTTTGGCTGTTGCATAAAGCAAATTACAATTATAGTACTAAAATCAACCCAGAAACACTTACTACACTAACCGTTTTAATCGCTGAATCAAATCCTACAGATAAAGACAAAATGATTGGTGTTGTTAAGTTGCTTTTGACAGTGTGAAAAATATTCTTCCCCACCGTTTTTATTATCTTTGCTCCTTTGTAATACGAAAATTTAAATCATGGATTACGATTTCAAAGCAATTGAGCAAAAATGGCGCAAACATTGGGCGAAAAACAGTACCTATAAAACGGTAGAGAACCCCGAAAAATCCAAGTATTATGGCTTAACAATGTTTCCTTATCCATCTGGAGCAGGTTTACACGTTGGGCACCCATTAGGTTATATTGCTTCTGATATCTACGCCCGCTACAAGCGATTGAAAGGATTTAACGTATTGCACCCAATGGGCTACGATTCGTTTGGATTGCCAGCCGAACAATATGCGATTCAAACAGGTCAACATCCTGCGATTACGACAAAAACAAACGTAGAACGCTACCGCGAACAACTCGATAAAATCGGTTTTTCATTTGATTGGAGTAGAGAAGTGCGTACTTCAGATCCAAGCTATTACAAGTGGACTCAGTGGATTTTTAAGCAGATTTTTGAGTCGTATTATTGCAATGATTCAAATCAAGCGAGACCCATTGCTGAATTGAAACAAGTATTTGAAACAGAAGGAAACAGCAAAATAAACGCTGTTCACGACTGCGAAATTGAGTTTTCTGCAGAAGAATGGAAATCATTTGATGCTAAAAAACAAAACGATATTTTAATGGATTACCGCCTTACGTATTTGGCGGATTCATGGGTGAACTGGTGTCCTGCTTTGGGAACTGTGCTCGCAAATGACGAAGTTGTGAACGGCGTTTCTGAACGCGGTGGTCATCCAGTAGAACAAAAACTCATGCGTCAATGGTCAATGCGAATCACCGCTTATGCCGAGCGACTTTTGCAAGGATTAGAGGATCTCGACTGGACAGATGCAATAAAAGACATTCAACGCAACTGGATTGGTAAATCGGTTGGAGCTTCAGTAGATTTCAAGGTGGAAGAACACGAAAATGAATCGATTGAAGTGTTTACAACACGACCAGATACAATATTTGGTGTTTCATTTATGGTGCTTGCTCCAGAACACGATTTGGTTGATCAAATCACTACGGACGAATACAAGTCTGAAGTTGAGGAGTACAAGAAAACAGCTGGACTAAAGTCTGAACGCGACCGTATGTCGGATGTCAAAAATGTGACGGGTCAGTTTACGGGTGCTTATGTTGTACATCCATTAAACGGCGAAAAAATTCCAATTTGGATTGGGGATTATGTACTTGCTTCTTACGGAACAGGAGCTGTAATGGCTGTTCCTTGTGGCGATCAGCGCGATTGGGATTTCGCCAAAAAGTTTGATATTCCAATTAAAAACGTATTTAAAAACGTAGATATTTCTGAAGGTGCTTATACTGAAAAAACAGGAACCATCACTAATTCTGAGTTTTTAGATGGTTTGAAAGTAAATAAAGCCATCAAACTTGCGATTCATGAGCTTGAAAAGCAAGGGATTGGTAAAAAGCAAACCAATTATCGTTTGCGAGACGCTGTTTTTTCAAGACAACGTTATTGGGGAGAACCATTTCCAGTGTATTACGACAACGGTGTAGCCAAAACCATTGCCGACGAACATTTACCCATCGAATTACCTGAAGTAGATAAATATCTACCCACAGAAGACGGTCAGCCACCTTTGGGAAATGCCGCAGAGTGGTACTGGGATGAAAAGAACAATTGTTTGACAAGTAAAGATAATGCTGATCAACCGCATGTTCATCCAATGGAACTCAACACAATGCCAGGTTGGGCGGGAAGTTCCTGGTATTTCTTGCGCTACATGGATCCAAAGAATGAAAAGGCATTTGTTGGAAAAGAAAAAGTAGATTACTGGAAGAATGTAGATTTATACATCGGTGGAGCAGAACACGCTACTGGACATTTATTGTATGCCCGTTTTTGGACAATGTTCCTGAAAGATCATGGTTATATCAATTTTGAGGAGCCGTTTCAGAAGATGATTAATCAGGGGATGATTTTGGGGAGGAGTAGTTTTGTTTATAGGGTCCATCATGGAATCTTGACATCAAAATCAACTGGAAAGCAAATTAAAAATAACCCTCCATTTGTTTATGTTTCATTTGACCGTCTAAAACAGTTCTCCGAGAACGAATATTTAGATATTTTATCAAAAATAAATCCTGACTTCACATCAATTCCTTTTCAGAAATTCGGAAAAGGAGAAATATCATACTCACCTCATCGTGTGGGAATTAATTTTGTTGAGAATGATTTTTTAAACGTAGATAAATATCAAGCAGAATGGAGTTTTCAAAATATGATTCCAGTATTTATTAAGAATGAAAATCGCGAGTTTCTCTGTGGGCACGAAATTGAAAAAATGTCTAAATCCTACTTCAACGTTCAAACACCGGACGACCTCGTTGAGAAATACGGAGCAGATACTCTACGTATGTACGAAATGTTCCTCGGTCCGCTAGAACAGGCAAAACCTTGGGATACGAAAGGGATTAACGGTGTACACAACTTCTTGCGCAAATTGTGGCGTTTGTTCCACGATAGTGAAGGAAATATTGCTTTATCTGAAGGCGAGCCCGATGCAAAAGCTTTAAAGACATTACACAAAACCATCAAAAAAATCCAAGACGACATGGATCGCTATGTGTTTAACACGGCGGTTTCAGCGTTTATGATTTGTGTGAATGAATTGACAGATTTAAAGTGCAATAACAAAGCTATTTTACAAGATTTAGTCATTCTTCTCACGCCTTATGCGCCGCATATTGCAGAGGAGCTTTGGACGAAATTAGGCAACAAAGCAGGAACAGTAAGCGATGCACAATTCCCAGAATTCAATGAAGAATATTTAGTGGAAAACACATTTGCTTATCCCGTTAGTTTCAATGGTAAAATGCGTTTCAAAGCAGAACTCCCAACGAACATGTCGAAAGAAGATGTAGAGAAAGAAGTTTTAGCCATGGAAAAAGCGCAGCAGTATTTGGAAGGAAAAGCTCCAAAAAAAGTGATTGTAGTTCCTGGAAGGATCGTAAATGTTGTTGTATAACAACGCCATTGGTGCGGGATAAGTTCATAGAATATGGGGTTATCCCACACATTATGATTTTTACACTCTGTTTTTGAGCTTCTTTCAATGTCTATCTTTTATTTGCGTCAATCGTTTTATGAAATTAATTCATAATTGATTTAAAAAAGAGCGCTAGCTCCTTTCGATGCGGGTCCTGTTCCGGGAATACGTGATCAACCCGCATTTCAAAAAATGCTCTCACGCCTTATCTTTTCAGCCGTTTTAACGGCTTTTCGCTATGCGTTAATATCCATTTCAATCATTAGCTCGATTAATTATTTTTGGATATGATTGATTTATTTTATGCTGGAATGGATGATTGAAGGAAGTGGTTGAAACCACTTTTAGGGGCAAACCATGCTCTTTTTGTGGGGGATGAATCCCCCACCGAAAGGAGGCTTTGCCTCTTGTGTTTTGCCTCTCTTCAATAGCTTTTGCTTTGGAATATTTGCGTTTGATTAAATTTTACGAAACATAAAATTCTCAAAAAAATATTCAATTCAAGCACCTCAATCTAAACTTTTTCATTAACTTAAATGGAAATAATAACCAAAATCCTTAAAAAATGCCTAAATCATTCAACAGAATTTGGATTCATGCCATATGGGCTACAAAAAAAAGAAAGCCATTAATCGATCCAAATATGGATAAAGAACTCCACGATTATATCATGGTAAAATTTCAAGAAGTCGGCTGCGAGATTCGGATCTCGAATGGATATCACGATCACGTGCATTGTTTGTTCGCGCTCAATACAAAAATATCTTTAGATGAAATTATTCAACGTGTCAAAGGAAGCAGTTCCCATTTTGTAAACAGTAATAATTTTATCAACGAAAAGTTTGCATGGCAAAGAGGCTTTCGAGCTTTCTCCGTTTCAGAATCTGTCAATAATAGAGTGTATCAATATATCTTAAATCAAAAGAAGCATCATGAAAAGAAAAAATTCGTTGAGGAATATAAAACATTTCTTCGATTACATAATTTAGATCCTGAGGGAGATGATTTGTTGAAATAAGGGACTTGAGTATTTTTAGAAAAAGAGCTTTAGCTCCTTTCGATGCGGGTTTCAACCCGCATTTAAAAATGCTCTCACGCCCTATATTTTCAGCCGTTTCAACGGCTTTCCACTATGCTTGTATCTATTTCAATCATTAGCTCGATTCATTATCGTTGGATATGACTGATTTATTTCATGTTGGAATGGATGATTGAAGGAAGTGGTTGAAACCACTTGTAGGGGCAAACCACACTCTTTTTGTGAGGGATAAATCCCTCACCGAAAGGAGGCTTCGCCTCTTTTGATTTTGCCCTTTTCAATAGCTTTTTGCTTCAACAAATTATCTAGCTAAATAGTCTTTATTCTGCCAAAGAAAAATTAACTGCAATTCTCTTAGTACTTCTTCCATTTTTTCCATTTATTTGTGCAGGAGTAAATCTCGGAAGGGATTTTACAACTCGAATCGCTTCATTGTCTATTTCTGGTGAAAGGCCACGTATCACGCGAACATTAGAAATAGAACCATCGACTTCAACGATGAATTCAACAAAAACTTTTCCTTGAACACCATCATTCATTGCTTTTTCTGGATAGTTAATGTTTTCTGCAAGAAATTGATTCATTGCTGCGGCTCCTCCAGGGAATTGAGCTTCTAAATCGGGATAATCGACTACTTGTTGTTCTGAAATGAAAGATGTAACAACTTCGTCTTCTAATTCTGGTTTTTCGTCTGAATCATTACTTTCATTTGGCATACATGGAAAAACTACTCTACGCATACGACTCAATAATCGATTATTTTCAATTACATCTTTTCTCAATCGATAATTTTTCTGCTCTAATTTGAGCCAGTTTAAATCCTTTTCTAAACCAGAAGAAGCGCCTAAACGTGATTCATTCAAATTAGCAATTCGCTCTTTAAATTCAGATTCTGAGATTGATTTTAATTTCACCTTTTTAAATGAACCTTTATTAATGTTCTTTATTTCATGGTAAAAAAATCCTTTTTCATTAAATCCGAGAACGGCAACATCATATATTACTTTTTCATTCATTCTATATTCGAAACGATCTTTTTCTCCCTTTAAGCGCTGATAACTATTGAATTTATCTGGCAGAAGATAAGTGTATAATCGGCTATATTCGATATTGTTTTCAACAGATAAATCAAAGCTGTTGTATCTCACATCAATTTTTTTCCCTCCATAACTACCTTTGAAATTAGTTCTGTTTCTTGTTGCAAATGCCACCTTACGATCAACGTTCATGATTGTGTTATTTTGATTTACTCTAAAGCCAATACTTCTTGTTCTTTGCCTAACTATCATAGTCGAACTTGAAGAAATAAATGATGCATTATTTCCCGCTGTTTGATTAGATATAGGATCTTGTTTTAAATTAAACCGCGTTTCCTCTGACGTCAAATTCTCACTCATGTTTTTTGCTCGAATTGCTTGTTCAACCCGTTCTTTGATCAATTTGTTATCAAAAGCGACTTGTTTTTCTTGATATTTCTTACGCTGTTTCTTTATGTCATCACGCAAAGATTTAATTCCTTTATTATAAATATTTTGCAAGTTTTCTAAATGAGCATTTTTCATTTCTAATTTCCCAACTCGCTCAGCGAAAAAAGCATTGAATTCAGCATGCCCTCTTACAACTGCAACTGAATCCATAAAGTACAAAGGCTTATCAATATTACTTGTATAAAGTTTCAACAACGATTCATCACAGGTCTCGTGAATAGCTAACATTCGCTTTTCAAAATCTCTAGTTGCGAGAATTGTATTATTGAATTTTTCATTCCAGAAGGCGAGGACTTTTGAAGGTGGGATGTATTTGAAACCTTCTTCATCGTAAGGAACGCTGACATCAACTGATTCCCACGCCATAGTATCGGACGTTGAGGAAAGAGAAGAAATGTACGGATCATTCTCAGGGTTGCCAGCTTGTTTAATTCTTATTGCTTCCGAATAAGTGATGTTTTTATCAATTGGTCTGTTTTCACCATAAATAAGTTCACTCTCTTTCGCAGTCATCTTTCTCTCTAGAAGAAAAGGCTCATCAGTGTCATCATAAATAGATCTGTTCTCATCAAAGCTCTCACAAGCCAAATACAAACTATCCCTAAACTCCTTCCTCTGACTCAACTTCAACTTGTTCAAAGTATCCTCATATCCTTCAGGGTAAAAATCGAGTTCACTCATGTCTACAGGAACTGGTAATTTTTCTAGAGGCTTTGGATTAACCCAATTGATAATGCTGTCTTTGTCGTAAACACCTTCATACAATTCCATTCCGGGTTTTATTTGATCGACTGGGACTTGTACATATATTCCTACTTCTTCATCGACATCTAGTAATTCACCATCTTCCGTTTGCACTCGAAATGAGAACATTCCTTGCGTTTCGAGTAAATTGCTATCAGCCATAGTGCTAAGTCCGCTTTTCATGATTGTTGCGCCGTCGATTGCTTCTTGCCATTCGATAATCGCTTTTCCTTTGTAGGGTTTGCCATTTTGCAATAATGCTTCATTAGGTACTGAAATCAACACGCCACTTTTAGAAAGATAAACCGAGTCTTCTCCATTCCATGAAAATACTTCTCGAGGGAGTTCTTTTATCAATTCATCATTTTTTGGTTTAAATTCAACCTTCGAAGTAGATTCATTTTGTTTTTTAGATTCATTATTCACTTACGTTGAGAAATATATTGCTGTTGTAACAATAGCGACAATTGCTATTCCTCCGCCTATCCATTTGGCTAGATTAATCAAATGATACTTTTTGCCAACGGACTTTACAGTGTTTCTAATGCTTGATCGTTTAATTCCTTCTTTAACATCTAGCTGTAGTTCCAACTCCTCCTGCAGCTCCGCATTCACTTCCAACTCTTTTTTAAATTCAATTCTCTCTGCATCTGAAAGTTCTCCAGACAAATATTGATCTATTATTTTTGTGTTATCTCGTTTCATGATTTCCAGTTTTAAAGATTTTCAATTGAAGTAGCCGATTTTGATGAGGCTAGTTCTTTGGCTTTTTGCAAACAGCGATACTTCTGAGCTTTGGCAACTTTATCGTTGCGGAGTCCTAGTTTTTCTGCGATTTTGGTCATGCTTAGACCTAATCCATAGAAAGAAGTCAGCAATTCCTTGCATTTTTCGCCGATGGAATTAATGACATCCTCCATCTTTTTGAATTGTTGCTCTTTTTGTAGCCAATCTTCGTCAATACTCAGTCCAATTAAGTCTTCCTTAATTTCATTGGTTGGCTTATTTTTCCGAGATTGATTGTACCATAAAAATTTGCAAACTCCTTTTACAAAATGAAAAGGTGCAACGTCTAATTGAAAATCTTTTTCCTGACACTTCCTTGTAAAAATGATAAGTGCTTCCTGGAAAATATCCTCAGCATCTGATGGTAAACAACCTTTCGAACGCAAATAACGCTTGATGTCCGGCCATTTTTTGTACAGGCGAATCAGCTCTTTTTTCTGTGTTTTGTGATCCATAATTTATGCTTCTTTACTAACAGATGTCGAGAATCAATAAAGGTAAACATTATATTATTTATTTTTTTGAAAAAAGAGCGCCAGCTCCTTTCGATGCGGGATTTATCCCGCATTTCAAAAAATGCTCTCACGCCCCTATCCTTCCAGCCGTTTCAACGGCTTTCCGCTATGCGTTGCTATCCATTTCAATCAAAAGTTCGATTCTCTCCTTTTGGGTTTATTGATTTTCTTTTATGTTGGATTATTGGACAGAAATAAGTGTCAACCTATTTCAGGACTAGAAATTAAATTGGGTTAAAGAATATTTTTCAGCATTTGGATTGGACTGAGCTGTTGAAGAAAAAAGTTAAAACAATTAGGAAGGTGGAGAATGCATATTCATCCTTTCTAATAATTCCATTTATCTCTAAAAGAATCATACAGATTAAACCCAAATTTGAGATTGATAGATGCAGCGTCGAGCGTGTTGCTTTGGGTGGCGGCGAAAACACCGAGTTTGAAGACTTGCTTTTTTATTCTGAACATCCGTTGTAGTCCAACAAAAAACTCTATCTGAGCAAAGTTAGCATCTGGAATCATTAAAATTCCTCCGCCGATTGATTCTTCTAATTTTAGGCGGTTTATAAGCCAGATTTTGTTTAGGAAGTACCCGTTGAAGTTATGTATAAAGTTTAATTGGTAATAGGAATTGGAAGTATTTAGAGCCGTGTCTAACAATTGCATTGTTGTAGTGGGATTTGAAAAGAAATATTGATCCGAAGGTCTAAAAAATTTATGTTCAATTATACGCAGGTCTTTTTTCTGCAGGAACGCTCCACCTTTGAAGTTAATTTCAGATTTTCCGTATCTTTTAAAATCAATTTCATCGTGAACCCGAATCTCAACATAATCAAACTCAGCTTCTGAGCCAAAAATTGACGGGATTGCTTTTTTATACTGGAATTTTATTGTTGGCCAAGGAGTGTCTAATACATATTTCCTCCCTTTTTTGATAATATAGCGCTGTCTAAAATGATACTCGATATCAATTGTTGCTAGTAGAATCTTATAACGGTTAAAAGGTTGTGGATCCTGAAACATTCCGAAAACTTCAACCCACTCTGGATATTCAATATTATCTATGGATTGTCGGTCTGAATAGTGTAGCGTTGTTTTGGCATAAAATCCGTTAAAATACTCCTGTCGATAGTTGATTTCTAATTTTTGGTTTCTAACCCTATTCGCTGGTGCAAGTGTTCCTTGAATATTTTGATTTGTAGTTACAAAATCGTAGACATCACCAAACATAAATTCTATGCGTGAAAAATTAAGCGGATTATACATAAACGAAGCCCTTAACCCGCCCTTAACATCTTCGTTGCGAAACCCATAATCAATAGAAGGTGAAAGCGAGAGTTGATTACCATTGTCGAATGTCTTTGAATACGTGGGATCTAGTTTATGACGATATCCACCAACTCCAAATGGCACGACTTGGTTGATTAATCCCGGTAAGTAAAACTCATACCCTTTAAAGGAGTTTACATGTCCAACACCTCCAAAAAGTACATTTAAAAACGTAATTTGGTTTCTGACACTGTCCTTTTTACGCATATATTCTTCGCTTTCACGATAATTTAGAATGCTATCTTGCTCACTAATAAATTGTTTTTCAACAGATTTCAACTTAATAGGACGATTTTCATTCCAGTAGGCGGAGTCGCGGTCGAAGGCTTTATCGTCATAAACGCTAGTTTCTAACCAAAACTTTCTTTTTGAGTCATCTACCTCAAAAGAATAATCACTGTGTTTAAGCCGAATCAGACCATTGATTGTTGATCGACCTTCTTTTACTGTATAAATAAATTCTCTTCTCGTTGGAACGAGTTTTTCACCAACTTTTGAATAGTCACAAACAATGGTCATGTTTTTAAAGTAATGCATGGCTTTTGGGTTAATCGAGAATTCATAAGAATCAACTTCCCAACTATCTTTTCGTATATAAATAGTTCCTTCGAAAAGAGGTTCAACTTCGAATCTAGGTTTTACTCTAATTTCGTGTATTGAATTTCCATCTTTATCTACAAACATATTTTCGAGATGAAAAATGTAATAGATAAAGGCATTAAACGCCAGCGGAGAAACGAGTGGTGACTTTGTGACTTTTGGTGCTGCTATTGAGTTGTCAAATATTGAAAAATTAAAGTCTTTAATGCCATTAATAAACAAATATGGGTTTTGCTCGATACTCGTTGTAGGAACAAAATTATCATCGAGTCCGTCTATTGATATGCCAACACTTGTGCTGTTTAAATTATCTTTGGTTTCCATGAAATCCTGATAGGCATAAAATTCATCTTTATAGCGATTTGGTTTTTTATAATGAGAAACGGCTCTCCACTCCATGAGATTTAATTTTTCTTTTCCGATGATAGAATCCGTATGGATGTCATCAACTTGATCTTTTTCAAGTGAAGAAAAGCAGTAGGTATCTGTTGAATATTCGTTTAAGAAACCTTGAAAATGGGAGCGTTTGTCGATGACCTTTTTCATAATTTCTTTTCCACGGTCTCTTTCAGATCGATAAACTATTGTAACCTCATCTAGATCTTGAACTTCTGGTGTGAGCTCTACAGAGAATTTACTCTCCTCTTTGGAAATAGTAACAGAAACTTCTTTTTTATTATAACCACTAGCTGTAAAGATTAAATTATGTGTACCTTTTTCTAATTCAATTTGAAATTTTCCAAGTGAATTTGCAAATGTACCATAGGAACTGTTTTTAAGGTGAACTTTGACAAACGGAACTGGCTCTCCTTTTAAGTCGTTTATAGTACCTCTTAAAACTTGAGACTGTGAGCTTATTGTTATAAATATAAACAGTAGTATAAAAAGCCCTTTCATTTGATCAATTTGTTGCTGATAATTAGTATTGTTGGTATTTATCAAATAACACTTTCATTTTATAAATTTCAACATTAGTATGACGGGCAAAGTAAGTTAAAGTTACACTTGACTGAAAATACCCCCTAATTAATGAATTATGAAAACGACAAATTTTTTTAACATTTTTAGCAGTTTCTATGGTGACGGCTGCTTAAAAAAAAGATGAACCTTAAAATATAAGACCTCGAAACTAACCACAATCCTACGTCACCTTGAGAGGTAATTTTTTAAAATAACATAATTTGGAATGATGTTACTCAGGCACTTTTTGATTGATAATAAATACATAAAAAACCACTTCATTGGTAACATGAATGAGAGGTCTAGGTTCCTTTTTCTAAACCCAATTGATTTTAATGCCGTTTAACAATAGTTATCTTAGTTCATAAAGTTTAATTAAAGTTTTCTTTCACTTCGTCAATCGCCGCTTGAAGCCCTTCTGGTTTTTTACCGCCAGCTGTAGCAAAAAATGGCTGTCCACCGCCACCGCCTTGAATATGTTTCGAAGCAGACCGAACCAAGTCTCCAGCATTCAGCGATTTTTCTTTTACCAAATTTTCAGAAATTAAAATACTTAAGGTACACTTCCCTTCACTTTCTCCACCGATAACTGCGATCAAAGAATCCATTTCACTTTTGAATTGAAATAAGATGTCTTTTATTGAACCACCATCTAAAGGAACAATCGCCTCTAAAAAAGGCACACCGTTAAAGTCAGTAACTTTACTTTTGAGTTCAGATTTAATATTTTTCGCTTTATCTTTTTCGATTTGAGCCAGTTTTTTATTCAACTCATCGTTCTTTGCCATTAAATCAGTCACCGCTTTTTTAACGTCCTTTGGATTTTTGAATAACGCTTTGATTTCATCTAACGTGTCAATTTGATCTTGGATAAACGCTTCTGCTTTTTGATTACTGATCGCTTCAATACGTCGTACACCAGAGGCTACAGCAGATTCAGAAGTTATTTTGAAAAGGCCAATGTTTCCAGTGTTTTGAACGTGTGTTCCACCGCATAGCTCGACTGATTCATTAAACTTTATAATACGTACGACATCACCATATTTTTCACCGAACAAAGCGAGAGCTCCAAGCTCCTCTGCTTTTGACATTGGAACATTTCGGTGTTCTTCAAGCGAAATATTAGCACGAATCATTTCATTCACGCGACGCTCAATTTTTTCAAGTTCTTCATCTGTCACCTTTGAAAAATGAGAAAAATCAAAGCGCAAATAGTCTGGGTGCACCAATGACCCTTTTTGTTCAACATGCTCACCTAATACTTCGCGAAGTGCGTGGTGTAATAAATGCGTACTTGAGTGATTTGCAGCAGCAAGAGAACGCTTTTCATCATTGACAACTGCTTTAAAATTTGCTTCTGGAACGGTGGGCAATTCTTTTGCTAAGTGGACGATAAGGTTATTCTCTTTTTTCGTATCGAAAATAGTTGTTTTTTTGTTGTTTGCCTCAATATAACCGCTATCACCAATTTGTCCACCGCCTTCTGGGTAGAAAGGAGTGTAATTAAATACTAATTGATAAAAAGATTTATTCTTTTGTTCGACTTTTCGGTATTTCACGATTTTAATATCTGCCTCAAGATTGTCGTAACCAATGAATTCTTCTCGATCGTCCTCTAAAAGCTCAATCCAATCATCAGTTTTTACAGAAGTTGCAGCTCTAGAACGATTTTTCTGTTCTTGGAGAGCTTTTTCAAATCCATTTTCGTCAACCTCAATTTTTGCTTCTCTGGCAATTAACGCTGTTAAGTCAAATGGGAAACCGAAAGTATCATATAGTTCGAAAACCATTTCTCCAGGAATAATATTGCTTCCTTGTTTTTTCTGATTTTCAATAATAGTATCGATACGCTTTATTCCTTGTTCCAGCGTATTAAAAAAGCTAACTTCTTCTTCTCGAATTACATTTTCGATGAGGTTTGCTTGATTTTTTAATTCGGGGAATGCACTACCCATGATGTCCACCAAAACCTTACTCAATTCCGATAGAAATGGGTCGTTGAGTGATAATGTTTGATATCCATAGCGCACTGCTCTTCTCAAAATTCGACGAATCACATAACCAGCACCTGTATTCGACGGAAGTTGTCCATCTGCAATTGAAAATGAAATTGCTCGAATATGGTCTGCAATAACGCGCATGGCAATATCGGTCTCTTCAGAAGCACCATACTTTATATTCGAACGCTTTGAAATATCACTAATTAATATTTGAAATAAATCAATGTCGTAATTCGACTGTTTACCTTGAAGTACCATTGCTAGACGTTCAAGACCCATTCCCGTATCAACATGTGTTTGAGGCAATTTTTCCAAAGAACCATCAGCTTTTCTATTGAATTGAATAAAAACAAGGTTCCAAACTTCAATAACTTGAGGATGGTCTTGATTCACTAATGTTTTCCCGTCAACTTTTGCTTTTTCTTCTTTGGAGCGAATATCTACATGGATTTCAGAACACGGTCCACAAGGCCCCATTTCTCCCATTTCCCAAAAGTTATCGGCTTTATTAGCTTCAAGAATACGGCTTTCGCTGATGTGTTTCTTCCAAAGATCGTAGGACTCTCCATCTCTTGGGACACCGTCTTTAGCGTCTCCTTCAAAAATAGTGACATACAAGCTGTCTTTGTCAATTTTGTAAACTTCTGTGAGTAATTCCCAAGCCCAGTCGATAGCTTCTTTTTTAAAATAATCGCCAAACGACCAGTTCCCGAGCATTTCAAACATGGTGTGATGATAAGTGTCTACACCTACTTCTTCTAAATCATTGTGCTTTCCAGAAACACGCAAGCACTTTTGAGTATCAACCACTCGTTTATCTTTGGCAGTTGAGTGACCAAGGAAATAATCTTTGAATTGATTCATCCCTGCATTAGTAAACATCAATGTAGGATCGTTCTTAACAACCATTGGTGCAGAGGGAACAAGTGTATGTTTTTTAGCTTCAAAAAACGCGAAAAACTGACTTCGAATTTCTTCTAGATTCATGTGTATATATATTATTTTCAAAAGACATCTCGAAAAAATCGAGACAAGCAATGGAATCGCTAATTTAGACTTTTCCTTGCTGTTTTGAAGTTTTCTTAATGGCTTATTTCATATAACCTTTTGTTACTTTAATCGTACAACTACTGTTAAGCATTGTTAATGCAGATGCAAAGTTAGATTATTTACCTAATTTTGCGGTGTTTTAAATGTAAATAATGGTAAAAACCAAATTTAGATATAATCCAGATACGCTCTCTTACGAGAAAGTAAACCGTTCATTCGGTGGACAAATTTTACGTGGACTTATATTTATTGCGCCAACATTGGTGCTCAGTATAGCTTTCGGATTTTTAATAGCATATAGAATTGATTCTCCTAAAGAGAAAAAATTAAAAGCTGAAATGAGTCAATTGCTTACCGAAGTAAAGAGTTTTGAGAATCGATTAAAAGTTGTAGACAACGTAACAGAGGCTTTAAAACAGCGGGATGAAAGTTTGTACAGAACCGCATTAGGGGCAAAAGAGTTTCCTGAAGAGTTACGAATAATGGGTGTGGGAGGTAGTAATCGTTATGAACACCTTAAAGGCAAGTCAAATTCAGAAGTGTTGATTTCAACCGCAACAAAGCTCGACGAAATAGAACGAAAACTACACGCACAAAGCTTATCTTTTAAAGAATTGGTTAAACTTGCAAAGGAAAGAGAGTTGAGATTAGCTTCATTACCTGCAATTCAACCAGTAAATAATAAAGAACTAAGAAGAATGGCTTCTGGTTACGGTTGGCGAGTCGATCCTGTTTATGGTACTCGAAGAATGCATTGGGGATTAGATTTTACAGCAGAAGTTGGGACAGAAATTTACTCAACAGGAGACGGAGTAGTAGAAAAAGTAGAACGCAATGCATGGGGCTATGGTAGAGAGATCGTAATTAATCATGGCTTTGGATACAAAACACGCTATGCTCATTTGAGTTCCTTTTTAGTTGAAGAAGGCGATAAAGTAAAAAGAGGGGATTTAATTGCATTAATGGGGAGTTCTGGGAAATCTACAGGTCCACACTTACATTATGAAGTAGAAAAAGATGGACACAAAGTAAACCCGATCAATTATTTTCATTCAGATTTATCTCCTGAACAGTATGAAGAGTTAATTGAAATAAGTAAGAATGCTTTGAAATCAATGGATTAATATTTAAATTTTCTCTAATCCATAACGGTAGTATTTATTTTTTAGCTAATTTCATAAGCTGAATAGATAGCAGAACAATGATTCAAGAATCCGAATTAACAAAACTTTATTATTCCATTGGTGAAGTGGCAAAGATGTTTAATGTAAATACATCTTTGGTTCGTTTTTGGGAAAAAGAGTTTCCTTCAGTTCAACCTAAAAAAAACAAAAAAGGCAATCGTTTATTTTCTCCAAAGAACATAATGGAGCTAAAGAAGATTTACCAACTTGTTAAAGTTGAAGGGCATACATTAGAAGGCGCTAAAAAAGCACTAAAAGGGAACGTTGAATTTAATGAAGAGGCTGATTATTCAGAAGTAATTGAAAAGTTAGAAAAAATTAAATCTAGGCTTCTACTTCTCAAGAACCAATTATAGGAGGAACCTAAATTAACTTAATCATCTTTAAATCAATTTAATATATATTTGTTTTTCTTCGATGTTTCCGAGTATCAGTTTTATGATCTAAAAAGAATTACGAATTCATTGTTAATAACTGTTTAAAATCTACTACATACCAAACTTAAATGTTTTTAACTTAATCCCACACTAATATGAAATTGAGTATGGCTAAGAAAAAAAAGATTTTTGTACTTGACACTTCTGTTTTATTACACGATCATCAATCAATTACGAACTTTGACAATAATGATGTAGCAATTCCAATAACGGTTTTAGAAGAATTAGATAATTTTAAAGTAGGTAATGATACAAAAAACTTTACTGCAAGGGCAGTCATACGATTTATAGATAAACTTTCGGGTGAGACTTCACTCCAAGATTGGATTTCTTTAGGAAAAGGAAAGGGTAAATTCTTAGTTGTACTTTCTGGTATTCCAGTAGAAGTAAATGCTGAAAAAATATATTCAGAAGGCAAAAATGATCATAAAATCATTAATGCAGCTTTGTATTTACAAGAGCAAAATAAAACTACAAAAGTTGTGTTGGTCACCAAAGACATCAATTTAAGAATTAAGGCAAAAGCATTAGGAATCATAGCAGAAGATTATGAAACGGGTAAAGTAGATCAAAAATCACTAGATACATCAAGTTTAAAAGTCGTTGAAAATATTGATTCTGATGTAATAAGACACTTGTTCAACAAAGGTCATGTAGCTGAAGAAGGGATTTTAAACAATCATAAAATAGCAAATGGTTATTATGTATTGAAAAACGGTCGCTCTTCTTCCTTAGCTTTTTACAATCCACTATTAGACCAAATTGAAAGAGTTGAAAAGTCATACATTTCTGGTATTAAACCAAAAAATGCTGAGCAAGCTTTTGCGGTAAACGCTCTAATGAATGATAATATAAAACTAGTTGTTTTACAAGGCGTTGCAGGTACGGGAAAAACGTTACTAGCGTTAGCTGCGGCAATAGAACAGCACAAAAAATATCATCAAATTATTTTAGCGAGACCTTTAGTGCCGTTGTCAAATAGAGATATAGGATTTTTGCCAGGAGATGCAGATGATAAGATTTCACCTTATATGGAACCGCTTTGGGATAATCTTAAATTTATTAAAAATCAATTTAAAGAAAACGAACGAAAGTATAAGGAACTCACCGCAATGCAGGAGGATGGTAAAATTATGATTACCCCGTTGGCATTTATTCGTGGACGAAGCCTATCCAACATAATTTTTATTGTTGATGAAGCTCAAAACTTAACACCACATGAAGTAAAAACAATTATAACGAGGGCAGGAGAGAATACAAAAATTATTTTTACTGGTGATATCAATCAAATTGATACTCCCTACTTAGACGAAAACTCTAACGGGTTAGCTTATCTAATTGATAAAGTAAAAGGAGAAGAGTTGTTTGCTCATGTAAAACTAGAGAAAGGCGAACGTTCTGATTTGGCAAACTTAGCGAATGAATTACTTTAAGTTTAAATGCCTATCGGGATGTTTACCAGTTAAATAAAGCTTCTTCAATTTTACT
>JBBEBO010000141.1:0-5375 GCA_040882265.1 Brumimicrobium sp.
CTTTGGCGGAGCAGTTTGGCTTTGGAATAGGAAATTCATGAATAATGCGGGTTAACCTGATTTATTCATGGGTTGTGGCGGAATTGACGTTAATCGTTGTGGTGGAATGAAAGACGGACAACGGTTCGACAACAGGGCGGGCAGGCCTGTAGGGGCGCACGACCGTACGCCCCTACAGGCACATAAAATCATTTAAAAAATTTGATGTTCTTTAGAACTATTCCAATCTATTAAAAACGCTTTTAATACTGATGTTTATTTGTTATTTTTGTTAAAAAGAAAACAAGTTATGAATAAGACAGTTGAGAAAGTATTAAACAAACAAATTATTAAAGAATCTTCTTCAAGTCAATTATACCTTTCAATGGCTTCTTGGGCTGAAAACAAAGGTTATAATGGAACAGCACAATTTCTATACAAACATAGTGATGAAGAACGCTTTCATATGCTCAAGTTAGTAAAATTCATCAATGAAAGAGGTGGCGTTGCTCAAATACCAGCAATTGAAAAACCGCCAATTAATTTTGATTCGATGTTAAAAATTTTTGAATCACTTTTAGATCATGAAATTGGAGTTACTGACAGCATAAATAATGTTGTAGATGTTTGTCTTCAAGAAAAAGATTATACAACTCACAATTTTATACAGTGGTATGTTTCTGAGCAACTAGAAGAAGAGGCCTTGGCAAGAAACATACTTGATAAACTAAGCATGATCGGAAGCGATAAGGGTGGCTTGTATTTATTTGATAGAGATTTGGGAAACGAAGCTATATCAACTGATACTGTTGCTGCTCAAAAATAGAAGGATTTAAAATTAAATGACAGTTAGCACACAACATTTTAAACTTACGCTACTACTATTGATTGGTTTTGTTTGTTGTTTTAAACTACAAGCTCAAGATCATATTCAATTTAAAAGCTACACCATCAATGATGGATTGTCTCAAAGTTACGTGTCTTGCATTGTGCAAGATGAGTTGGGTGCGTTGTGGATTGGTACACAAGATGGTATAAATAGGTTTAACGGGAAAAACTTCGAAGTTTTTTCTGCAGATAAGGGTTATGATATATCAAATGAATATGTCCATACAGCTATCTCTGACGACAAAGGAAACTTATGGTTTGGCACATACAATGGCCTTACAAAATATGACCCTCTAACTGAAAAATTTAAATCCTATCAATTAAACACAGAAGGTCGTTTAGAGATCCATTCTATTGCACATGATCAAAACAATAACCTTTGGCTTGGAACCGCTTTTGGAAAAATCTATTGTTTCAATACCGATAAAGAATCCTTTAAATTAATAGATGATAGAACATTTGAATCTAGAATAGTCGATATAAAATACAGCAAAGATGAAGTCGTTATTGTAAGTGAGTTCGAGGGGGTTCTATTTACAACGAAAGATTTTAAAAATAAGAAAGTATATAAGCCCGAAGTCGATAACCCCGATGAATTTGTTATAAACAGTTTAATAACTCATCCAGAGAATGAAGTACTGATAGCGACAAATAGTGGGGCTTTTATTTTTAATATAAAAAAGAAGAGATTTGAACCTTTTGAAGAAATTTACAATCAGCTTAAAGATGTAAATGTAGTTGACGCTTTATTTCTCGATGATAATAGAATACTTCTGGCTACCGAAAACAATGGATTATATCAATTCATTGAAACCGAGGATGATAGTCTGACCGTTTTAAATTATACAGCAGATTTTTATCAAAAAGGAGCTTTAATAGCAAACAAATTAAGCAAGCTTTTTCAGGACAAACAAGGAGTAATTTGGATTGCTTCGCAAAGGGGATTGAGCAGTTTTGACCCTAAACATTCAGGGTTTAAAGGCGTTGGTTTTTCTGGCAATTTAAGTAAAGGATTACCTTCTCAAAACGTTTGGGGTTTTGGTGAAGACAGTGAAGGAAATTATATATTTATAGCAGGTGATCATGGTATCACGAGGTTTGATAGAGTAAATCATATCTACAATCATTTTTACAGAAGTTCTAAAAACAATGAAGATTTTACAACTTTAGGTATGGAAGTAATTAACGAAAACCATCTACTTGTAGGTTCAGTAGATGGTCTTTTTGAATTAATTATTGATGAAGAAAATTCTGCTCAATATGTTTATAAAAGAATTGAACATACAATAGATCAACAACGAGGGTTTGACAAAACATATTCAATTATTCCATACAAAAACAAGGGGCAGTATTTGATTGGAACCAGAGCTGGTGTAGCAATTTATGATTATGATAAAAACACGTTTAAATATTTATATAATGAGCCAACCGAAAATAATAGTATAGGTGCTGGACCTTGTAGATTAGTTTTTGAATCTCACAAAGGCAAACACTATGTTGCTCCAAGTTCTGGGGGGATTTTTGAAATATTAAAAAACGAAGAGGGTGAACTTTCTACCGTTCGACCAGAGATTTTTAAAGTATTAAATAATGCCACAAAAGACTATTTCACAAGTGTTCATCAATCGTCAGACAGTATTTTTTGGTTTGGAACAATGGGGGATGGGCTTTACAAATTAAATTCACAATCGCAAAAGCTTACACATTTTGACAAATCCGTAGGGTTACCAAACAATGTTATTTATGGTGTGCAATCAACTCCCGAAGACAAACAGCATATTTGGTTGTCAACAAACAGAGGAGTTGTGGCAATGGATGTCTACAGAAATACATTCAATGTTTTTTCAGAAAAAGATGGTTTGATGAGTGATGAGTTAAACTTGGGGGCAAGCTTTACTTCAAAAACAGGGGAAATATATTTTGGAGGTATTCAGGGGTATAATTATTTCATCCCTTCTGAAGCGTTTCAAAAAAACCCTTCTTTAAACGTTTACTTTTCTGGAATTGAAGTAGAAAACGAAAAAATTTACCCAGAAATAGGTGGAATCATTGAACAAAGCATTTCATTTACTAAAAAAATAAATCTGCCGTATCAAAGAAGAAGTTTAAAGCTTCGGTTTTTTGCCGATGACTTAAGTAACCCAGAACGTATTGAATACAAGTATATCCTTCGCGGAGGTGATGAAGTAGAAGAAGAACTTGGAGCAAATAACGAACTCCGTTTTGCGAGTTTGGCGCCTGGTGAATACGAGTTGTTTGTATATGCAAGAAATATAAATGGATCATGGAATAACTCTCCAGCTGAGTTGATTATTTCCGTAGAAAAACCTTTTTGGTTGACATGGTGGTTTTATTTTATAATAGGGGTTATCATTACATATATCGTTTTTAGAATAGTAAGAAAAAGTATCGATAAAGAACGACGACAACAAGTAAAGCTAGAGTTGAAAATTGCTGAAAGAACAAAAGAACTTCGTGCAAAAACCGAAAAAATAGAGCAGCAAAAAGAAAAATTAGAAAAACAAACCAAAGAATTAGAGCATGAAAAAGAAAAATCAGAAAGATTATTGAACAACGTTTTACCTAAGGAAACAGCAAGTCAGTTAAAAAAGGATGGGCGTTCAGCTGCTCGTGACTTTAATATGGTCTCTGTGATGTTTACAGATTTTGTCGGTTTTACCAATATTGCTGAGGGAATGAAAGCGAAAGACCTTGTTTCAATTCTCGATAAGTATTTTAGAAAATTCGATGAAATAACTGAAAAGCACGATTTAGAAAAAATTAAGACCATAGGAGATGCGTACATGTGTGCAGGTGGTGTTCCAATTAGAAACAAAACAAATCCAATTAATACAGTACTTGCGGCTATTGAAATTCAAGACTACATGCACAAAGAAAAAGAGAAGTCAATAGCAAGTGGAAAAGATTACTGGAAACTTAGAATTGGAATAAACACTGGGTCTGTATCCGCTGGTGTGATAGGAACAAAAAGATACGCTTATGATGTTTGGGGAAGCACCGTGAACAGAGCGCAAAGAATGGAGCGCATGTGTGAGCCCGAGTCAATTTCTATTACTGAAAGTACATTTGAACATATTGAACCCTACTTTGAATGTACTAGTAAAGGCAGGGTGACGACTAAAAGCGGACTTAAAATATTGATGTATGAAGTGATTTCAATTAAACCAGAACTTTCCGTTGATGGTTTAGGTATTGAACCAAATGATGCTTTTCATAAATTGGTAAACCTTCATCACTTTAGTAAAATTAATTATTACAAAGCGGAGCGTTTTATCCTTTCGAAACTCAAAAAAGAGCTTAGTCCTAAACTTCATTATCATTCTTATGACCATTCTAAAGATGTAACGAGACAAGCTGAACGTATTGCCATTGGTGAAGGAATTACAGATGAAGATTTGTTTTTGTTGAAATCCGCAGCTTCATACCACGACGCAGGATTTGTAGAAAGGTATGAGAAAAATGAGCCGATTGGCGCTAAAATGGCCGAAGAAATTCTTCCAAATTTTGGGTACACAAAAGTACACATTGAACGAATTAAAGAATTGATTTATGTAACTCAAATCCCACATCAGCCTAAAAACAAACTCGAAGAAATTATATGCGATGCTGATTTGGATTATTTAGGCAGAGACGATTTTCATGAAATTTCTGACCGATTAAGAGTTGAACTAAGAGAACATGGCAAAATTGATAGCGACAGAAAATGGGACGAAATTCAGGTGAGTTTCTTTAATCAACATCGATATTTTACAAGAACTTCCATAGAAACAAGAAGACAAAAAAAGCTTCAAAACTTAGAGGAAATTAAGGAGCGTATTCAGAAGGATAATTATAAAGATTAGACGCTATTTCACCTAGTAGAAATAATATTAGGCTTAGGATCATACAATAAACTCTTATTTCATAACATAAAAAAGCTGTTTACTTTGGTAAAGCAAACAGCCCCAATTAAGTATAATACTACTTTTAAGCTATTTTATTTGATCTGGGTTACGCTTAGCCTCTGCGTTATATTTTCTTTGGTAATTTAACCAATAGAATAATCCAACAAATCCTAATATCAATAATGCATCGTTAAAAATATTTCCAATATTATCAAAAACAAATGCAGTTATCATTAAAATAAAATCTCCTAACCACTCAAATATAACTTTAGAACCCATAGTCTTTTAATTTGTAGCAAATGTAATAATTTTACTGATAACTATAATCTAACGAAATCAAAAAACTTAAACTAAAAGTTATTTATTCATTAATCCATTCAATTTTTCTCCTACATTTGCGTGCAAGTTCTTAACGTAATAAAATACTTATAAAGAAAGGTGGAGGGAAAGGCCCTACGAAACCTTGGCAACCTTTTGGCCTCAGCGCTAATTTCGGTGCCAAATCCTTTTCGTCAATGGATGGAAAAGATAAGTAGTGATTTTTAAACTTTTGATTCTAAAAGTTTGTTTCTTCATCAACTTCTTTATAAATATCGGGCTTCG
>JBBEBO010000141.1:5475-84432 GCA_040882265.1 Brumimicrobium sp.
TTTTGATTCTAAAAGTTTGTTTCTTCATCAACTTCTTTATAAATATCGGGCTTCGACTCCGCTCAGCTCTCGTGATTGTGATTTCCTTCAAATGAACGGAGCGCACAAATAACATTTATGCATGGAACCGAGGGCTGAGCGGAGTCAAAGCCCGGATAAATTGGAAAGAAACAAATGAAAAAAGACATAAGACAACTCATCAAAGAAAGAATTCTCGTCCTCGACGGCGCCATGGGAACAATGATCCAACGTCATGAACTCGGAGAAGATGATTTTCGCAAAGGATGGTTTGAAAATCACGATCAATCTTTGAAAGGGAATAATGATTTACTTTCGTTGACACGACCAGATATTATCAAAGACATCCATCGAGAATATTTTGAAGCTGGTGCAGATATCGCTGAAACAAATACGTTCTCAGGAACAACCATCGCGCAAGCTGATTATGGTCTGGAGGATGCTGTTTATGATATCAATTATCATTCGGTAAAAATTGCCAAAGAAGTAGCCGATGAGTTCACCGAAAAAGAGCCAGACAAACCAAGATACGTCGCGGGTTCAATTGGACCCACAAATAGAACGGCTTCGATTTCTCCAGATGTAAATGATCCTGGTTATCGCGCTATTACTTTTGACGAATTAGTAGAAGCCTATTCCCAACAGGTGAAAGCGCTAATCGAAGGCGGAGTTGATTTGCTTTTAGTGGAAACTGTTTTTGACACACTCAATGCTAAAGCAGCGCTATATGCAATTGATGTCGTACAAGAGGAACTTGGAACTGATCTCCCCATCATGGTTTCGGGTACAATCACAGATGCTTCAGGAAGAACTTTAACAGGACAAACAACAGAATCCTTTTTAATTTCAATTTCCCACATGCCCTTGTTTAGCGTTGGACTAAATTGTGCCCTTGGAGCGAAAGAATTGCGTCAATATCTTAAAATCCTTGCTGAAAAAGCACCGTTTTTTGTTTCTGCTCACCCAAATGCTGGATTGCCGAACGAATTTGGTGAGTACGATGAAACGCCTGAAATTATGGGAAAGCAAATTGAGGAGTTTTTGCAAGAAGGGTTGGTGAATATTATTGGCGGTTGCTGTGGAACGACTCCTGAGCATATTAAGGTGATTGCTGATTTGGCGAAGAAGTATAGTGTGAGAGAAGTGGAAATGAAATAGTCCCCAAGCTGAGGACGAAATATTGATTACATGGTAAAAAGAAAATACACAAAAAAAGACTGGGAAGAGTTTCGTAAAGAAATTCTGGACCTTGTCATTTTATACAACCATGTAAATGAATATTCGCAATTTACAAAAGATCAAATCGAGATAATTCAGAGTTTTTACTTTTTATCTAGAAAGCAAGCTATCGGATCTTTTTACATTAAATTAGGATTAATTATTGACAAATCTAATGGAAACACTTGTCTTTTTAATTTTCTAGATCATGATAGATATGAGTCTTTAAGGATGCTTTATAAAGAAAAAGTTAAAATTATTAGGGATAATTTATTTGCACATCATAATCTTAAAAAAGCTAAACAAGTTGATCAAATTACAAATGAAGAAATAGACTTTCTATTTAATGAGATTATTAAAAGTGCTGAAATAATAGATAAAAAGTTTAATGATCCATTTCATTATTCTTTTGTTTCGAATAGTGATGGTATTAAATCTCTAATTCCAATAATTAATGAATCTTTTGAGTTAGGTAAACTAAAAAATGAGCTAATCGAAAATGACTTTAAAGGTCGAGTTGAATTGGGTATCCAAGATGGTAAAATAAGATTATTAAAATGATAATTATCAATACATATCGCGTGTCCTCCCCCTTAATCCCCCTCCAAAGGGGGAGATGGCTTCCCGCCAAAAACAGTAATTATGAATCTATTATTACGTTTGTACGCGGTTGCAACGTTTTCATGCTGAGAAGGTTTTCCGCGTTTCCCCCTTTGGAGGGGGACCAAGGGGGAGGATTTTTGAACGAACAACATTAATAAAATGACCCAAAATAAAACATACCCTCCATTAAAATTATCTGGTCTCGAACCTTTAATTGTCACACCAGAATCCAACTTTATCAATGTTGGTGAGCGGACAAACGTCACGGGATCCGCAAAATTTTTGCGTCTCATCAAAGAAGACAATTACGAAGAAGCCTTAGAGGTTGCATTAGACCAAGTGCAAGGCGGTGCGCAAATCATTGATGTCAACATGGATGAAGGGATGATTGACGGAAAAGAAGCGATGGTGAAGTTTTTAAATTTGATTGCTTCAGAACCTGATATCGCCCGTGTTCCTGTCATGGTGGACTCTTCTAAATGGGAAATCATTGAGGCTGGATTGAAATGCATTCAAGGGAAAGGAGTAGTTAATTCCATTTCTTTAAAAGAAGGAGAAGAACAATTTATAGCGCATGCGAAAAAAGTAAAGCGTTATGGAGCGGCAGTTATCGTAATGGCTTTCGATGAAGATGGTCAAGCAGATAGCTTTGAACGTCGCATTGAGATTTGTAAGCGTTCTTATGATATTTTAGTTAATAAAGTCAAATTTCCGCCTCAAGACATCATTTTTGATCCGAATATCTTCCCTGTAGGAACAGGAATGGAAGAGCACAGAAACAATGCGGTTGATTTTTTCTTAGCAACGAGATGGATTCGCGAAAACCTACCTGGAGCACATGTTTCGGGTGGAGTTTCGAATGTTTCTTTTTCGTTTCGAGGAAATAATGCCGTTCGTGAGGCGATGCATTCTGCTTTTTTATACCACGCCATCAAAGAGGGAATGGATATGGGGATTGTTAATCCTTCAATGTTGGAGGTGTATGATGATATCGATAAAGAACTTTTAGAATATGTTGAAGATGTTCTGCTAAATAGGAGAGAAGATGCTACAGAGCGATTATTGGAATACGCCGAAAACTTTAAAGGGGAAGGTAAAAAACGAGAAGTAGATTTATCGTGGAGAGAACAATCTGTTAACGATCGATTAGCTCATGCACTTGTCAAAGGAATTGTTGAATTCATTGAGGAAGACACTGAAGAATGTCGTCATCAATTTGAGCGACCAATAGAGGTGATTGAAGGTCCATTAATGGATGGAATGAATATCGTTGGAGATTTATTTGGGAGTGGAAAAATGTTTTTGCCTCAGGTGGTGAAGTCTGCGCGGGTAATGAAAAAAGCAGTTGCTTATTTGTTGCCATATATTGAAGCCGATAAACGAGAAGGAGACAAACCAAATGGACGTGTTCTCATGGCTACTGTAAAAGGAGATGTACACGATATTGGTAAAAATATAGTTGGTGTAGTACTTGGCTGCAACAATTATGATGTGATCGACATGGGTGTAATGGTTCCTGCGGAGAAAATTATTGCAAAAGCGATTGAAGAAAATGTGGATGTCATCGGACTAAGTGGTTTGATTACACCTTCACTGGATGAAATGGTCAACATGGCGAAAGAAATGCAGCGAGCAAATTTAAAGATTCCACTTTTGATTGGTGGGGCGACGACTTCTCGTGTGCATACAGCTGTGAAAATCGAAGAACATTATCAAAATAATCAGACAGTGCACGTTTTAGATGCTTCGCGTTCGGTAACGGTTGTTGAGAGTTTGCTCGGACAAAAACGTGATGAGTTTGTCAAAAACATTAAAACAGACTACTATAAATTGCGAGAACATCATGCGAAAAATCGTGCGCGAAAATCTTATGTTCCTATTGCTGAAGCACGAAGAAATAAGATTAAAATTGACTTCAAACAAGAAGATTGTACAACACCAACTTTTCTTGGAAAAAAGGAATTTGTCAACTATGATTTAGCAGAATTAGCAGCATATATCGATTGGACACCGTTCTTCCAAACATGGGAGTTAGCAGGTCGTTTTCCAAATATTTTAACTGATGAGGTTGTTGGAGAAGCAGCTACAAAGCTATTTGAAGATGCAAAAAAGATGTTGCAAAAATTAATTGCTGAAAAGTGGCTAGAAGCGAGAGCTGTTATTGGTTTATTCCCAGCAAACTCAGTCAACGATGACGATATAGAAATTTACACCGATGAATCTCGGTCCGAAGTACTTTCTGTTCAACATGCCATGCGACAGCAATTAAAAAAGTCTTCAAAAGCAGATAATATAGCATTGTCTGATTTTATTGCACCCAAGGAAAGTGGCATCAAAGATTATATCGGAGGCTTTGTTGTTACGACTGGTTTGGGAATTGATGAACATGTAAAGCGTTTTGAAGCTGATCACGATGATTACAATTCAATTATGTTGAAGGCGCTCGCAGATCGTTTGGCCGAAGCTTTTGCAGAACGTATGCACGAACGTGTAAGAAAAGAATTTTGGGGTTATGCTGCGGATGAAAAATTTGATAACGATGCGTTAATCAAGGAAAAATATCAAGGTATTCGTCCAGCTCCGGGATATCCAGCTTGTCCAGATCATACCGAAAAACCTGATTTATTTCGAATTCTAGATGCGACAAAAATAACTGGAGTGAGTTTGACCGAGAGTTTAGCGATGTTTCCAACCGCTTCAGTAAGTGGGTGGTATTTTGCACATCCTGAATCCAAGTACTTTGGAGTTGGAAAGATTGCAAAAGACCAAGTGGAGAGTTTGGCTGAGCGCAAAGGGATGGATTTTGAGGAGATGGAGAAATGGCTGGGGAGTAATTTGGGGTATTGATGGATTACTTACCTGTAGTTGCATATCGCAATTCGCACTTACAGGTAAAACATAATATCCCTACACATACGAATACCATTCTTTGCCATCTAAACAAATCAAAAAATACCTATATTGCAATCTGCACATTGCAAAAAAATACCAAATTTGTTTTATATATCTATCAAAATATGTATATTTGTGTAAAATGAACATGCCATGAATGAGTTGATAGATAATCATACGAGACAAATTGAAGAGTTAGACTGTCGTTTTGATCGCATCACGGACATCGATTGGAATGACCGATTAATAGGTGTTACGGGAGCTCGTGGTGTTGGGAAAACCACTTATTTATTGAATCATATTAAGAATAAACTTTCCAAAGAAGCAAAGGCAATTTATGTTAGTTTGGATGATATTTACTTTTCTTCGCATTCTCTAGTAGAATTTGCAGGAGATTGGTTGAAACGAGGAGGAACTCATCTTTTTTTGGATGAAATTCACAAATATCCAAATTGGTCGCAGGAGTTAAAAAATATATACGACCGTTACAAAAAACTCAATGTTGTTTTTACGGGCTCATCGCTTTTGCATATTTATTCAGGTAAAGCAGACTTGAGCAGAAGGGCTGTTGTATATACAATGAATGGACTGTCATTTAGGGAATTTATGCAAATCGAAACAGGAAAAACCTTTTCAACTTATACTTTAAATGACATCATAGAAAATCATGAAGCGATTGCCAAAGAAATTGTAAAAGAAATTCGTCCGCTGGCGTTTTTTGAAGACTATTTAGAGCATGGTTATTATCCCTTTTATTTGGAAAGCAAAACCTCGTATCATCGAAAGTTAATGAATACGATAAACCTCATGTTGGAAGTTGACTTGCCGTATTTAAGACATGTTGAGGTCAAGTATATTCATAAACTTAAAAAACTCATTAATTTTATAGCTAACGCAGTGCCTTATCAGCCCAACGTATCAAAATTAGCGGGAGATATTGAAGTAGCAAGAAATACCGTCATGCTTTATTTAAATTATTTAGAAGATTCAAAAATCATTAATTTACTGCACAGTAAAAGCTCTTCAGATGCCCATTTAGCAAAGCCTGAAAAAATATTTTTACACCATCCGAATATTATTTATGCTATTAATAAAAGAGGTGCAGAAACAGGCACGATTCGCGAGAGCTTTTTTTACAACCAAGTGAATAATATATACGATGTTAAAAGTAGTCCCGTAAGTGATTTCCTTGTGGAAGGGAAATATACGTTTGAAGTTGGTGGAAAAAACAAAAGCAAAAAACAACTTAAAAACATCAAAAATAGTTTTGTGGCTGCCGATAACATAGAATATGGAAATGATACTACTATTCCGCTTTGGTTGTTTGGGTTTTTGTATTAACCCGTATTATTCATGAGTTTTCGTGATAGCCTGTCCCGCTTTTTACCGAAATGTCGGCACTTTGTTTTCGGGAAAAAGTCAAAATGTTCCGCCAAAGGTGTCTTTAAAAATACTGTGCTTCATGATAGGTAATTAATTCCCATAGTTTTTAATGTGTCCATAAAAATTCTGAGTCATATTCAAATAAAACTGAAGAAAAGAATTAGCTGTTTAAAAGTTTTTCAACACTTTCACAAACTTTTTCGTAACTGAATTTCTGTACAGCATCATTTAGTTTTTTAGGGTTATACTGAGATTCATTAACAAATTGATTTATCGAATAAGCCAAACTCTCCTTATTCATCGTTTCAAACAAAATGCCCAGTTCTCCATAGGCTAAAAGTTCAGGGGTTCCTCCAGCGTTTGACCCAATAACAAGGGTTCCCGAAGCCATTGACTCAATTGTAACCATTCCAAAAGTTTCAGCTTTAGATGCCATTATTGTTGCATCCATTGCTGTATAAAAAACTTCAACATCTTTTCTGAAGGGTAAAACATGAACCACTTGTTTAAACTTATCACTGGCAATACGATTAAGTAAACGATTATTAAAATCATCTACATCTGGGTGGTTCTTCTCTCCTAAAAACACAAGTGAAATTTTAGCTTTAATATCACTTGGTAGCAATTCATAAGCATCCAATAAAAGCATGTGTCCTTTAAATGGATCGAAACGTCCAATTAAACCGAGAAGAATTTTGTCTGAAGGTAAACCTAATGTCTTTCTAGCCTCTTGTTTTGTGGGTAATTTTTCAAACTTAGAAAGGTCTAATCCAGATGGAATTACTTTAATTTTAGACTTAGGAAAGTTTGTCATTTCTTCTACTTGTTTCATTAAGAAACTTGAAGGACAAGACCAAGCGTCAAGCGAATTGAATCGCCAGGTGTGCAAAAAATCGTTCTTTTTAACACCCAGCTGCATTTCCATAAAATAAGCAAGGAACAATTTGTTATTCATTATTTTTTTCGTCGTTACAGCAAGACTAATATCCTTAGGGTCTCTTAAAAATAGGTGAGTAATATTATAAGAGCGTATAATTTTACGCAACTCTAAAGCTCGTTTAAAATCATAATATTTTTTGTGTTGATTAACATTATGAACTTTGATATTAACAGCTTTGGCTTCTTTTAAAACCCTTGAATTTTTCAACCCTAAAAGTAATACCTCATGTCCACGCTCCTTCATCCAAACTGCATTTCTGAGCTGATTCATTTCTAAACCACCCCAACTTTTCGATACACAGAGATAAGCTATTGTCTGATTATTCATAAAAACAAAAATAAGTAAAGAGATTAAATATTACGTTTTCATTTATAAATGAATGTTCTACATGCGATGGATGTTTTTAATCAAATAAATGCATTATAATTTTTAAAGTAATTAGTGTTTCATTCAAATATTTTTCGATAGCTTTAGTAATAATTATGCTCTCAGACAAAACAAGAAAATATCATCTAGCAGATTCCAAAACCGAATTCATACATGAATTTAAAGGGCAAAATGAACTGAATAAAAAGTTTATGTTTGGTGAAGTGATGTTTGTAAAAGATGGTAATGAAATTCATGCTTTCAAAAATAAATGTCCACATCAGGGAGCTAGATTAAATGGTTGTTCTATTCATGATGGAAAAGTTGTTTGCCCAGTTCACAAATATGGGTTTGATTTAGAAAACGGTCGTGGACATGGCATGTATTTAGATATTTATGATCTGGAGGAAAAAGAAGATGGATTTTATTTACTAAGGACATATTTTAGCTGGTTTGGAGAGTGAAAAATTTTATTCTCATTTTCAACTATTTAATATCAGTAGTCAACTATTAAACCACTTATTCATTTAAAAAGTTATCTATATCTTTGAGTTTTCACACCGATTTTAGATTAAAAGTAAATATACAATGCAAATAAATATCACCAAAACAAACGAAAATGTGCTTTTTAAAATTGAAAATCCGACGGGAGAATCTGCTTTTATAGATGGTTCTGAAGAATTTGGTGGAGTAAATGGCGGAATGCGCCCAATGGAAATGCTACTTGCTTCGGTAGCAACTTGCAGTGCTTTTGAGGTTGTTCGTATCTTAAAAAAACAGAAACAAACAATTACTGATTTTAAAATTGAGGTGAACGGTGTTCGCACTAAAAAAGGCACATCAAGCCCGTTCTCTTCGATTGATATTCTTTTTATGATTAGAGGACAAGTAGAGCTTAAAAAAGCGGAACGTGCAGTAGCTATTTCAACAGAAAAATATTGTTCTGTTCGCGCTTCTTTAGACCCTAGTATAGAGGTTTCACACCGTGTAAAAGTCAATGAATAATGAAGAAAACAGCATTTATTACAGGAGCAACTAGTGGAATAGGAAAAGCTACGGCTAAAAAGTTTGCTCAGGAAGGGTTTCGCTTAATCATTTGCGGAAGGAGAGTTGAACGTCTGGAGACGTTTAAAAAAGAATTAGGTGAAAAGGCGGAAATACACACATTGAGTTTTGACCTTAGGGATAAAAATACAGTTAATGAAGCTATAAAATCCTTACCCGATCATTTTTCCGAAATCGATATTCTGATTAATAACGCCGGAAATGCACATGGTTTAGATCCTATTCAAACTGGAAACACCGACGATTGGGATGCGATGATGGATATCAATGTAAAGGGTCTGCTTTATGTTTCAAAGGCAATTATTCCAAAGATGATTGAACAAAAATCAGGACATATCATAAACATTGGCTCCACTGCGGGTAAAGAAGTCTATCCAAATGGAAATGTCTATTGTGCGAGCAAACATGCCGTTGATGCCATTAACCAAGGCATGCGTATGGATTTGAATGAACATGGAATTCGAGTAGGAGCAGTAAACCCTGGTTTAGTGGAAACGGAATTTAGTAAAGTACGATTTAAAGGAGATACCAATCGCGCCGAGAAAGTGTATCAAGGATTTGATGCGTTAAAACCAGAAGATATTGCTGATATTATTCATTTCGTAGTAACAAGACCGCATCATGTAAATATTGCTGATTTAGTTGTTTTTCCAACAGCTCAAGCGAGTAGTGTGATGGTGAAAAAAAATGATTAAATGTTGTCTTCGACTCCACTCAGCCAACGTTTAATCATCTGAATAGCCTTGTCAATAGTTGATCGATGTGTTCTAAAAGAAAGTATCGCGATTCGAATAACAAATTTTTCTTCAAGCATTGTAGAACTTAGAAATACTTCCCCATCACTATGAAAATCTTTAAGAAGTTTTTGATTAAACTCATTTTGACCTTCACTCTTAGGATACCAAAAGTAAGTGACAGATAAATCGGGATTCGGCCCAACTGAAAAACCGAGTTTTACAATCTCACGGCGGAAATACTCTGTTAATAATAACTTTTCTTCTAATGCAGCGACAAATGGCTTCGTTCCATGGATTTTCATCGGTAACCACATACGCAGTGCGCGAAAATGTTTTGTCAATTCAGGTGAAACATCTGCAGGATTAATAGGGAATTCATTGTCTGTGGCATCTTGCATGTAATTGGCCAAATAATGATGCGACTCTAAAACAGCGGCTCTATTTTTCACAAGTACAGCTCCAATTCCATAAGGCAAGAACAAACCTTTGTGTGGATCTATTACCAAAGAATCTGCTTTTTCGATTCCTTTAAATAATGCTTTTTTACTTTCGACAAGTTTAAAAAATCCTCCGTAGGCGGCATCGATATGATACCAGAGATTGTTAATGCTTGCAGCTTCAGCAATTTCATCCAACGGATCTATCGCTCCAGTATCGGTTGTTCCAGCAGAAGCAATCACTAAAAAAGGATGGAGATTATTTTGAACATCACTTTCAATTAAGCTTTTCAAGTGATCGGGTCGGATTCTATTGCCTTCATCTAATTCTATTTCGCGAATTGTTATGTTGCCTAGTCCAATAATTCGAAGTGCTTTGTGGACACAGTGATGCGTATGCTTACTCATATAAACAACGCTTTCACTTACTGGACGCTCCAATATTTTATGAAAATCTCTAGCCGCTGTCAGTCCAATTAAATTCGCAATTGATCCTCCAGAAGTCAAATTACCTATTGCATTTTTTGGAAACTCAAACAGTTTTTTCAACCAATTTAAACAAGCGTGTTCCATTTCAACGGCGCCTGGAGAGGCGTAATACATTCCGCAGTACGCGTTACTCACCGCAGCAAGATAATCGCCAATGGCAGAAGTGTACAGTCCTCCTCCAGGAATATAGCCAAGATGACCCCCTGAAGCTGCATTTATTCCTTTCTGCATGACTTCCGAAGAAATAATTTTGCTTAAATCAGTTAAATTTTCTGAATCTTCTTTAATTTCAAAATTGGAAGCATCAGATTTGGAATTTGAATAGGCGTTTGCTTCTCCTAGATTGTTCAAGAATTTAGTAGCTATTTTTTCAAAACTAGAAAAGGTAGCTTTTCGTTCATCTTCATTGAGATCCAATAATTTCGAATCTTTTTCTAAAAGTGATAAACGTTCTAATAGATCATCCATAAAATTAAAGCAATGATTTCAGAAGTAAATGTAATCAAACATTACCAATTACATAGAGTTGCTCAAGGTTTGGTGTTGGTTTCCCACCTTCTTCTTCAAGCGTAATTGCAAATGCTGCTGCAGTACCTGTCTTTTTTGTCATATCAATAAATGTCGCAATATTTTCTTTTGGAAGCATGCCCATATCTTGAGGTGTGCCATCAACAATTGCCCAAAGTTGGTATTGCATTTTAGTTGGAGGTTCAGGTAATTCATCAACTTTAAGCACAACCCTTTCAGTTAACGGATTCCAATATACACGCACTTTAGATCCTTTACTATTCTCAGTACCGTCGAGTTGAATTTGTTTCGTCTCACTATCAGAAAGGAAAGCAAGGTAATTTTCTTTCTGATTTAATTCTTCCTTAAGTCGATTTTTTGTTTTCGCAAGTTGATCTTTTTGAATTTTAACTTCTTCTTTTTTATTTTCTATTTCATCAGACAACCTAATATTTGACACTCGTGAATTAATAAACACAGATGTTGCAATTATAAACAACACAAAAGAAGCAACAGCAGTCATTTTCCATGTGTTTTTCTGAATCGAAATAGCTTCTGTTTTTCCTGAGAAATCGTGATTAATTACTTTAGATTTTTCTTCTAAATCGTTGTCAATTTCATCATAAACAGCAGAAAGCACTATGTTTTTTAATTCTTTTGGAGGCTCAATTTTATTGGCAGATGCAACTGCTTCAATATTTTTTTGAAGCGTTACGAGTTCTTCCTTTATTTCAGGATAAATTGAGGAAATACACTCTACCTCCTGACGCTCTTGCTTTGAAGCTGTGCCAAGTACATACGATTCGAGTACGCCAGATGCTATGTATTCTTTTATATCCAAAATATAAAGTTTGTCAAAATTTTACGGAGCTTTTTCATTGCTGTCCGAGCTCTTGTTTTTACTGTTCCGAGCGGAATATCTAACTCATCGGAAACCTCTTGCTGTGTATAACCACCAAAATAAAGGTAATCTATAATTGTTTTGTATTCTTCATCTAATTGTTCCACAACTTCCTTCACCCCCAAATGATCAACATTCATTGAGGTTTGATGGACTGTGCTACTACTTACGAAACTTTCAAACGTCTGGATTTCAACACGCCCTTCGCGCTTTAGTTTACGTAGCTTATCAATTGCAGTATTTCTTGCAATGTTTAGCATCCAAGTATAAAGTCTTCCTTTTTTATCATCGAAAGAATCCATTTTCTTCCATATCTTAACAAAAGTTTCCTGCATAACGTCAGCTGCGGCATCTTCTTTCTGAAGCATGCGGTAAATAACTCCATAAAGAGCGCTAGAATAATTTGTGTAAAGGAGGTTAAACGAATTTTTATCTCCTTTTTTAAGTTTGGTGATGAACTCCTTTTGCGCTATGTCTTCTTTTTCTTCCACTTAGTAGAAACGAATGTAAGTAATGTTATAAAGTATGTTCATCTATCTCGTCGAATAATTAAACTTCGACAACTAGAAGTCAAAAATAATTACGATAATAATTTTTGTCGCAACATGAACTCTAATTGTTCATTTGCCTGAGACAATTTTTCAGTTATCTCCTGATTTTCAGTATTTAATTTGTAAATCTCATAGGCTTTAATAATAATTTCTTTCAGTTTTTTATTGTCCCACGGTTTTGAAATATATTTAAAGATATGCCCTTTATTTACAGCATCAACTAACGCTTCCATATCAGTATATCCTGTCACTAAAATACGTATTGAATTTGGAAACTCTTCGAGGATTGATGACAAAAACTCAACACCTGTTTTCTCAGGCATACGTTGATCTGTAAGGATCACATGTATTTCGTTATTGCGAAGAATATTCAACCCTTCAGAGGCACTTTCAGCTAAAAAAACATTAAAATCTCTCCTAAAAGCAGCTTTAAAAGAAGTTAGGTTGCTTTTTTCGTCATCTATGTATAAGGTATTGATGTGTTTATGCATTCTTTATTTATTTAGTAGGAAATTTTTAAATATAAAACCTTCATTTTACAAGCTAAAATTACTACATTAGGATTAAATTCGCAAATTTTACTATGTCATCATTAAACTTCAAGCCAATTGTATTTGATTTATCTTGCAAATATGATCGTCAACAATTTAAAAAGTTGCTTGAAAATAACTCTATGCTTACAATTAAAGATGAGTTAAATTCACAAATAAGAGAGTTGGTAAAACTTAAAAACCCTAAAGCAATAAAAGATCCATCAAAATATGAAGCCTTATTCGAATCTTTCATATCATCAATTGATCTTAAAACTTATGGGAATTGGGTATACTATCCGTGGAATAAGAATATTATACGAACACTCCCTGAATCTGATTTTATTGAGGTTAGAACCATTCGGAATAAATTTAAAATAACTAAGGATGAGCAAAACATTCTAAAGGACAAAGTTGTTGGAATTGTTGGTTTATCTGTTGGTCAGTCCGTTTCATTAGCAATTGCAATGGAGCGAATTGCGGGAGAAATTAGAATTGCAGATTTTGACCATCTTGAACTGGGAAATATGAATAGGATCAGAACTGGGCTTCACAACTTAGGGCTTCCGAAAACAGTTATAGTAGCAAGAGAAATTGCCGAAATAGATCCGTACATCAATGTAGAATGTTATCATGAAGGAGTAACAACGGATAATTTGGATGTCTTTTTTGAAAGTAATGGAAAACAAATTGATTTATTAATTGATGAATGTGACTCTATAGATGTTAAAATCGCACTTCGAGAAAAAGCAAGAGCAATGAAAACTCCAGTTTTAATGGATACGAGTGATCGAGGTATGTTGGATGTCGAAAGATTTGATTTAGATTCCGAAATGGATCTATTCCATGGCTTAGTGAACTCAGCTGATTTAGAACGTTTAAAACATGCTAAAACCCCAGATGAAAAAGTAGATATTGTAGGTAAAATATTAAATGTAGAAACAATGTCCAATGGATTAAAAAACTCCATGGACGAAATTGGAAAAACGATTACAACATGGCCTCAACTTGGAGCAGATGTGATGTTAGGAGGTGCAATTACTGCAATGATGTCACGAAAAATATTATTAGATAAAACAAAGGTTTCAGGACGATTTTTTATGGATTTAGATGAATTAATTAATGCCCACATATAAAGTTGAGACATATCGAGCTGTAAATAGACCTGGTTTGAATGAAGTTGTATTAAATGTAATTAATTCATCCACAGGATCTCATGTTGATGATAATCAAAACTTTGCGTGAAATGGATTTTAATCGAGAAATAAGAATTCGTATTTATAAAGCAATAGAAAATCTTGAAGCATGTCAAAGATTTGCAGATGGTCATGGGCAGGTACTTGCAAGCTATGGAATAAAAAAGGTTACCTCTTCAGATACAAAATGGTTTTATAATAAGGATGTTTATATGGTCATGGTAGAGTCTGTATCAGGAGATAAAGTATTTGGTGGTGCCAGATTACATTTAAAAAACGAGTCATATAAACTTCCCTTAGAAAAGGCTATCGAAAATATTGATCCTAGGATAAATACTCTTGTCCTTTCCAAAGATGGTTATAAAACTGGTGAATTATGTGGCCTATGGAATACAAAGTCAATGTCAGGTAGTGGTTTGAGTGCAATTTTAATTAGAGTTGGCGTGGCAAAAGCTGGTCTATTTGCATATAAAGAATTTAACTTAAAATACCTTTTCACTCTGAGCTCGCCATGGACTATAAACATGGTGAAAGATTTAGGCTTTGAAATCGAGACATCAATAGGGCAAAATGGTGGGTTCGATTATCCTACCCCTGAATTTAAAGCATATGTTCTAAAATTAAAAGACATTAATAACCTAAAAAAAGCTAAGGTTAATGAACGAAAAAATATATTTAATTTAAGAGAAAACCCGATTCAACGAAGAACAGAAAACGGGCCAAAGGGTAAAATAGAAGTTGAATATAATCTAATCTTTTCTAATACAGAAAAAACCAATAACTTACAAGATGAGTCTTAAACACCTAATATTATTATTGTTTACAGTGTTAACAACTACTGGATTTTCAAAAAATCAGGATACTATTTTTTTTGATAACGATGTAGAACTCTTAAAAAACATTCACTCATTTTCTATTTATGAAGATCAGTTCTCTACATTGTCAGCTCAAGAAGTGCTTAAGTTAGACTCATTTAAAATAAACCTACAGCCTTCTCCAAATTTTGGATTGACAAACTCTACCTTTTGGTTAAATCTTAAAATTAAAAATAATACTCCTATTCGCGAACTACTTTTAGGCACAACTAATACAATTATTGACACGATTGAATTATATGAAATAATTGACGGTGAAGCGGTTTATATTCAAACTTTAGGTGATCATTTAGCATATAGTGATCGAAATTACAATACTCAATCTTTCATTTTTGACCTATATATTGAAGAAAATAGCACCAAAGAATACCTTCTTAAAATAAAAAGTTGGGAGCAATTGGTCTTACCCCTTTTCCTAGGTTATAAAACTCGGGTTTTTGAGTCAAACTCATTTCATGATCTGATTTTTGGAATCTTCTTTGGTATAATGTTGGTGTTGATTTTGTATAATTTTTTCATCTTCCTTTCTGTAAAAGATAATATCTACTTATATTATGTAATATATATTCTATTCATAACTCTTACTCAAGCTTCATTAAATGGATATATATTAAGGTTTCTTTTTCCTAATTCCCCATTTTTGTCAAACATCTCTCTAATTATATTTAATTGTTTGGCTGGTCTAGCAACCGTGAGGTTTATACAATTATTTCTTAAAACAAAAAAGCATATTCCGAAACTCAATATTGGGTATTATATTATAGCCGGATTTTATGTGCTCGGAATTATATCAATCATTCTAGGGTTTAAGCAAGTTAGTTATAGATTAATGGATATGGGAGGTGGTTTAATCGCATTTTTCTCATTTTTTATTGCCATAAAAATGTCACTCAATAATAATCGATATGCTAAGTACTTTCTATTAGCATGGTCTATATTTTTGATTGGAGTAATTCTATTTGTGTTGAAAAACGCTGGAATATTACCCTCGAATAACTTCACAAACCATACAATGACATTCGGTATTTCCATTGAAGGTATTATTCTTTCATTGGCACTTGCTGACAGAATTAACATTTACAAAAAAGAACGATTAGATGCTCTTGAAGAAAAAGAAAAGTTGGTTAGAGAACAAAATATTGTTCTGGAACAAAAAGTGAAAGAAAGAACAACTGAATTAGAAAAAGTAAATCAAGAGTTGGAAGAAGCCTTAAAATCTGTAATGGAAACGCAAAGCAAACTCTTAGAATCTGAAAAAATGGCTTCTTTGGGTCATCTAACAGCTGGTATTGCCCATGAAATTAATAACCCTATAAACTTTGTTTCATCAAATATAGAACCACTAAGAAGAGATTTAAATGATATTGAAGAACTTCTAATTCAGTACGCCGATTTGAATGAAGAAAATTTTAAAGAAAAATTAAAAGAAATTGAGGCGTTTAAAGAAGAAATAGAACTTCCATATCTAAAAAATGAATTAAAGGAAATTATAAACAATATTGAAGAAGGAGCCAGAAGAACAGGAGAAATAGTAAAAGGACTCAAAACTTTTTCAAGAGATGATCATAAAACAAAAGTTGCTTCAGATCTTAATAAAGGAATTAAGTCAAGTCTAACACTCGTACAAAATAAATTGGAGAACATTGTTGTAAAGACTGATTTAAAAAATATTCCTCAAATGTTGTGTTACCCCGGAAAACTGAATCAAGTATTTATGAATATTATTGTAAATGCAATTGATGCGATAAAATCAAAACATAAAAATGGAAATGGTGGGGAATTATTGATATGTTCGTATTATGAAGAATCTAATCAATCGATTATTATAATTTTTAAAGATAATGGCATCGGAATTCCACAAAATTTGTTGAATAAAATATATGATCCATTCTTTACTACAAAAGACGTAGGTAAAGGCACAGGGTTGGGGCTGTCAATCGTGTATAAAATCATTGAAAATCATAATGCTGAGATTATACTAGAATCAGATGAGAAAACAGGAACAACATTTAAATTCATTTTACCAGTAGTCGCATGAAAAAAATAAAAGTACTATATATAGATGATGAAGAAATAAATTTAGAAGTGTTCTATTCAACATTTCGCAAAAAATATGATGTGTACACTGCTATTTCCGCTGATGAAGGGATGAAAATCCTCGATAATAATAACATAAATGTAATTATTTCTGATCAACGAATGCCAGAAAAAACGGGAGTTTCGTTCTTTGAGGAGGTGAAAGTAAAGTTTCCAGATACGATACGAATTATTTTAACTGCTTACGCTGATTATGAAACTGCCTATGAAAGTATTAACAGAGGGTTTGTTTTTCGATTCATGCAAAAACCTTGGGATTTTGAAGATTTAGTAAATATAATTGAAGACAGCTACAAAATATACACTTTAACAACAAAGAACAAAGAGTTAGCAAATCAATATCAACTTCTTTTCGATCATCATACAATCCCCGTTTTTATAGTTGATAAAAGTACTTTTAAAATTACTAAAGCCAATAAATGTGCTGTTGAATTTTTCTCATTGAAAGAAAATGATTTTAATTTGGATGTCAATTCATTGTTTCCCTTTAAGCATTTAATTAATGACAATAATAAAATCATCGGTGTGCTTAATGGCGAGAGAGAGAAAAGAATGGTGAATATTAGATACGAAGATATTACATGGGATAAAACAGCAAGCTATTTAATCTCCATTGAAGATCAAACAGAGCTGATAGCGTTTGAGAAAGCGAAGCTTGATTTTATGAGTCGAATACAAGATAAAGAGCGTAAGCAACTCTCTATGGAATTACATGATGGTTTAGCACAAGAACTGGTACTATTGAAATTATATGTCGAAGAATCACTATCAAAAGACGAACAGGCTTTAAAAAGCTTTCTTGAAGCACACAAAAAAATCATTAATAGTATAAGATCTTTATCATATAGTTTAAACCCTCCCGACTTAAAGAATGGTTTTTCAAAAGCATTGGAAAATTTATTTCTTCGCTTAGAGGAAGCCAGTAAAATCAATTTCATCTATGCAAATAAAAATCCCAATCAAGCAGATAGTCTTCTTGACCAAAACCGTGCTTATAACTTATATCGTATTTGTCAAGAATTTATAAACAATTCTTTAAAACACTCAAAAGCAAAAAATATTTGTAGTAAAGTTGAGGTTAGTGACGATTATTTTTTACTCGAAGTTAAAGACGATGGCATCGGTTTCAATAGTGATGAAATTAAACTTGGTGATGGTTTAAAAAACATGGAAGAAAGAGCAAAAATTGCAGATTTAAAATTTGAGATTGAAAGTAAACCCATGCAAGGAACTACAATAAGGTTGTTAATAACTCTTTAGTGTTTCTTCAGTAGAAACCACCTTAGAGCTAATTTCTTGACAAAGGTACTCTTCATTTTTTAGTACAGTTTCAATCGCTTTAAGAAGTTCCTCTTTGGGACTGTTTTTGGTTACAAAACCACTGGCTCCTTTATCCATAATCGAATTGAAGTGGAATTGGTCATTGTACATAGTTAAAGCAATTACCTTAATACTATCATGATTTTTCTTGATCTCCTGAGTGGCACTAATTCCATCTCCTTCTTTTAAATTAATGTCCATTAAAACAACTTGAGGATTGCATTCTTTTGACATTCTTACGGCTTCTCTTTGGGTTGCACAGATACCAACCACATTATATCCTTGAGCTTGTAAAATATCTGACCAAGCCTTTGCAATCATTTCGTGGTCTTCTACAATGAGAATCTTTGTTTGAGTATTCATTTAGTTGTTTTAAAAGCTTTATTTATTTCTTTTAAAATTAGTTATAAAGATTTAGATCCCCAAGAAACATTACCATCCCTTTCATCTTTTACTGAAATTTTTGCTTCAGCAAGCTTGTCTCTTATTTTATCTGCTGTGTCCCAATCCTTGTTATCACGGGCTTTTTGGCGCATCTCTAAGACTAATTCCATAACTGTATCCAAACTGTTATTTTTTTTCTCCTCAATTTTTTTAAGTCCTAACACGTTAAAAACAAAAGCGTGAATTTCACTTATTAATTTGGGTTTATCCTTTTTCGATATTGTCTCTTTGCCGCTATTTAAAGCTTGAATAAGCTTTGCAGTATCAAAAAGATGCGCAATAAGAACAGGTGTATTAAAGTCATCGTCCATTGCAGCATAATACTCTTCAATAAGTTTATCAATATTAACACTAGAATTATCTGAAGTATTTATCTCCTCAAGCATGTTTATAGCATCCATTAAACGGTTGAACCCTTTTTCGGCAGCATTTAAAGCTTCAGAACTAAAGTCTAATACACTTCTATAATTTGCCTGCATCATAAAGAAACGAACAACAATAGGATCATACGCTTTTTCTAACAAGTCGTTTTCACCGCTAAAAAGCTCATCCGGCAATAACGTGTTGCCCGTTGACTTACTCATTTTTTTCCCGTTTAGAGTCAGCATGTTTGCATGCATCCAAAAGCGGACGGGTTTTTTGCCCGTTGCAGCAGTTCCTTGAGCAATTTCACACTCGTGATGTGGAAATTTTAAATCCATACCCCCTCCGTGAATGTCAAACTCTTCACCGAGATATTTGGTGCTCATTGCAGAACACTCCAAATGCCACCCAGGGAATCCTACTCCCCACGGTGAAGGCCATTTCATAATATGTTCAGGTTTAGCATTCTTCCACAGCGCAAAATCTAATGGTGATTTTTTTTCGTTTTGTCCATCTAGTGATCGAGTTCCAGAAATCAAATCCTCTACTTTACGTTTTGAAAGTTCACCATAATTTTCATTTTTATTATACTTTTCAACATCAAAGTAGACTGATCCATTTACTTCGTAAGCCAATCCCTTTTCAATAATCGTTTTGACCATTTCAATTTGCTCTATAATATGTCCAGTTGCAGTAGGCTCTATACTTGGAGGTAAGTTATTGAATTTACTTAACGTTTCATGAAAATTAATCGTATACTGTTGAACAATCTCCATGGGTTCTAATTGCTCCAAACGTGCTTTTTTAGCTATTTTATCCTCCCCTTCTTCAGCGTCATTTTCTAAATGTCCTGCATCTGTAATATTTCGCACATAGCGCACCTTATAACCCAAATGAATGAGGTAACGATATATCATATCAAAAGATATAAACGTTCTACAGTTTCCAAGATGTACATGACTGTATACGGTAGGTCCACATACATAAAGACCAACAAAGCCATCATTAAGCGGCTTAAAAAGCTCTTTACTTCCCACTAAACTATTGTAAATATGCAAATTGTTGTTTTTGATTCTCATGAAAACTAAATTGTTCAAATTGTAAATGCGAAAATACAATAATTAAAACCAAAAAAGGGAATCCCGAACATTCGGGACTCCCTTTTCAAAATTTCATACTATTTATTATAGTTGACCATCAGAGTGGTACTTACCTTCTTTATAAACTTCTACTTTAAGTAACAGCCCATCTTCATCATAGACATAAAGGCGACCATCGTAAAGGCGACCATCTTTAAAGTCTCCCTCCATCCACAATTCTTTATCGTCATTGTAGATTTTGTTATAGGCATTCGGCTCAAATCCATCTTTGTCAAGTCCAGTTGGTTTTGGACCTTCAGCTACATTATCGTTGGTTTCTTTTTCCTTAATTGGAGGATTTACTCTTTCAATTTCCCCAGAAGTTTCCTCCACAGTTCCATCTGACCCATAAGTAATCTCTTCTTTAACATCTCCATTTGGCCAATATCTAGTAGCTTTCCCAGAAGGGACTCCGTTTTCAGCATTGTAAACAAATTCAGGTTGACCGTTATCGTGGTAATAAGTAACCTTACCCGACTCTTTACCAGCTTCATTATATGAACTTTCATAAACAGTGATTCCCTCCTCATTATATCTTTTCAAAGAATCAATATAACGCATCTTGTTGAAAGTACCTTGTTCTTTAACTGTTCCATTCGGATGATACTTAGTAAAAGGCCCGTTCGGTCTATTATTTACAAAGTTACCTTCCGTTTTCGGTGTTTCACCATCCTTGTAATACATAATCCAACGACCATCTTTTCTGTCATCTTTAAAAGTACCTTCGGAAATCTTACCTTCCATAGGATATCCTTTTTCAGGTTGGTCTTTACCGAAAAAGATCCACTTACCTTGTTTTTTTCCCGACTCATCTTTCTGATTCAATTTTGGTTCATCTTGTTCTTCATCGGCAACAATATTATTTGAAGCGAAGCTATAACAAGCTATCCCAAAGATTGTTATTAATGTCCAAAGTAAATTTTTCATCTTAATTATATTAAATTCCTAAATAGCGCAAACACAATATACGCAAAGTTTTAACAAAAACAATGGCGTGAGCAAATTTTTTAGACCAACAGCACTAATGGTTAGACGAATTTTAAAAAATGTTGGTTGCCTAGAACAACAACTTAGAATTAATATTTTTTAACATTACCCCTACCATCTTGTTTAAATCATAACTTTCAATCCAGCCCCAATCTTTTTTCGCATGCTCATCATCAATTGATTGCGGCCAACTTTCTGCAATTGTTTGTCTGTAATCAGGAGCATAATCTATGCCAAAATCAGGCAGGTGTCTTCTAATGGAGTTTGCAAGGTCTTTTGGCGTAAAGCTAATTCCTGCTAAATTATATGACGTTCTAATTTTAATGTCTTCTTTTGGTGCCTCCATTAATTCTATGGTTGCACGTATTGCATCTTCCATGTACATCATCGGCAAAGCTGTGTCTTCACTCAAGAAGCAAGTATATTTGTTGTATTCTTTAGCATGATAAAAAATATCTACTGCGTAGTCTGTAGTGCCACCCCCTGGTAATGAAGTATAAGAAACAAGCCCTGGATAACGAATACTCCTAACATCCACTCCATATTTTTTATGGTAATAAGCACACCATTGCTCTCCTGCTTGCTTTGAAATCCCATATACCGTTGTTGGTTCCATAATCGTTCGCTGTGGCGTATTTGTCTTTGGGGTTGTTGGTCCAAAAACAGCAATCGAACTCGGCCAAAAAACTTTCTCAAGATGGTTATCCTTTGCTAAGTTTAGGATGTTAAACAATCCATCCATATTTAATTCCCATGCAAACTCAGGATTTTGCTCTGCAGTAGCTGATAATAAAGCCGCAAGTAAATATACTTCCGTCACTTTTTCAGTTTTCACTAACTTTTCAACAGCCTCGTTGTCGAGAACGTTAAGTTGTTGATAGTTTGAGTTTTTTAATGCATCGGGGCAACTAGCTTTGACATCTGAAGCAATCACCGCTTCTTTTCCAAACTTCTCCTCAAGAGCTAATACCAACTCTGTTCCTATCTGTCCCGCCGCTCCAATGATTAATATTTTCTTCATGTATGACTCGTTAATTTAAAAATCGCTTCTTTTTGCGAATATAATGACTTGTTCTAATATTTGATGTTTAACTCATAAGATTTCTAACTTTGTAATTAAATTTCAAGTATGAAGGTATTAATCGTTGGAGGAGGATTGGCTGGGATTTGCTTAGGTCACACCTTCATTCATGAGGGAATTTCTTTCAAAATTATTGACGCTGGCACAAATCATAGTTCGAAAATTGCAGCGGGTATGATTAATCCTATGGTATTTCGAAAAATGGTTAAAACTTGGCGTGGAGATGAACTAATTCCTTTTTTAAAACGTTTTTATCCAATTGTTGAAGGTAGAATTGGTAAACAGTTTTTTTTTGAAAGAAAAATTCGACGGGTTTTTTCTACACTTGATGAAAAAAATTACTGGGATAAACGTTTAACCGATGAAACTTACAACGATTACATTCACCCTTATGAAGATAGTGAGCCTACTCCAGATTATGTCAAAGACAAGTTTGGTAGTGCTTGGGTGAAATCACCTGGTTATGTAGATGCTAAACTTTTTATGCGGGAAAATCATCGCTTTTTTTCGAAAGAACAACTTATTACTTATGAAGAGTTTGATTTTAAAGCGTTTAATTATCAAGAACTGACCTACAAAGATGAAACATTCACACATGTCATTTTTGCTGAAGGTTATCGGGGAAAAGAAAATCCGTTTTTTGGCTACCTACCATTTATTCACACTAAAGGTGAAGTAATATCTGTAAAAGGTGATACACTTAAGACCGATGAGATTTTAAACCGTAAATGCTTTGTGTTACCTACAGTTGACAATACGTTTAAAATAGGCTCTACTTTTGAATGGCACACAACAGATACAAGCCCAACACAAGCAGCAAAAGAACAACTTCTTGAGCAGTATGAGCAACTTTCTACAGCACCTATAAATATTGTTGAGCAGGAAGCTGGAATTCGACCAACCGTTTCTGATCGCAGGCCGCTCATTGGAGTTCATCCAGAAATAAAAAACGTATACATCTTTAACGGAATGGGAACAAAAGGATATTTAATAGCCCCTTTTTTTGCAAAAGAGTTTACTGACTATTTAAAAGGCCTCAAAGAATTAGATGATGAAGTAAACATTAAACGTTTTTACAAAAAACACTATAAAAAAAGCTAAGTTGCTTCTTCTCTCGATATAAACTGTTGTTTTGAAATACGTTTCATTCTTTTTCGCTCAATATAAGAAGAACGAGAAATTAAATATACACCTGTAAAAATCATTAACATATAAGCAACTTTCTCAAATGTGATTGCTCCAACAAAATTTTCTGTCCAACCTAAATACGCAAAGAATACAGTGAAAAACATTACCAAAACTGGTTGGGTATAAATATAGCTTCCACTTACACTTGGGCTAACATGCTTCAGTGCGAAAATATTTAATAAATAAGTAAAAAATGTTGCGCCAATTATCACAAAACCAATTTTCAACCAAATTGATTGAGGAAACAATTCAAAATTCACTATTGATAAATCAAACCAAACTTCTGGGTAAGCCATAATAAATAAAAGACCAAACATGAAATTATATGTAATTACTGTCATAGGCTTGTATTTGCTCATCAAGGGCTTAACTAAAACCAAATAAACTGCAAATGAAGAAGCATTTATAAAAACAAAAAGATCACCCAAAGATGAGTCAAAACCTTTTATTCTTCCTGCTACCGTTAGTGCAATTGCACCCACAGCTCCAATCAATACACCAATTACTTTTAGTTGAGTGATTCTTTCTTTTAAAAGGAAATAAGATAAAATCACAACTAAAATTGGCGTAGAAGTCATTATAATTCCAACATTAATTGCAGAAGTAAGTTCCAAACCATTAAAAAAGAAGAGTTGGTTTAATGCCACTCCAAATAAACCACAAAATGCTAGTCGAAAAAGGTCTTTTCTTTCCACTTTTTCACGAACAAACAAAAGGAAAATTAATACAAATAAGATTGTTGTTACAAAAGCTCTAAATAAAATAAATACATTCGGTCCAAGGTAATCTGGCATCACACCTTTTGCAAATAAGTGATTGGCTCCATAAAGAACGTTTAATCCAAAAAGCGCTAAATGTGCTAATAAAACTTTACTCATTTACCCTTCTGGTATGTTGATTTTGCGGCTTCAATCGTTTTTTTAGCATTTCCAATAAATACCTCATCATCTAAAATAATAAAAGGTCGCTTTAGAAACGTATATTCTTCCAACATATATTTTTTGTAATCATCTTCAGTTAGATTCATTTTATTTAACCCCATTGATCGATATTTAATTGCTCTTTTACTGAAAAGCGCTTCATAAGACCCGACCTTATCTTTAAGAGAATCAAGTGTTTTTTCATCGATGTTTTCTTCTTTTATATCTTGTAATTCAACATCGGACCCAAAGTTAATTTCTTTTAAAATGCGCTGATTTGTGCTACAAGCTGATAAATGATATACCTTTTTCATACGTGAATTTTTGAAATTCAAAGTTAATTTATTCTTCTTTAAATACAAGAATACATTGTATAACGCCAGAGCAAAAGCATTTAAAATATAAATCTCGAAAAGAACACATTTTGTCACGATTTTTGAAACAAAAAGTCGCGCCAAAATGAGAACTTCCAAATAATTCTTTAACCACGGGTTAAAACCCGTGGCAAAAGAACCTTTGGTTTTACTAAATCAACGAAAAAAGAAGTTCTAAATTTAAATGCGTTTGCCCTGGTATAACGCCAGAGCAAACGCATAAATGAAAAGTTTTATTTATTAAGATTTCTAATATTCATTAAGGTATCATATTATACATTAATAATCACTAGTGTCCGAGAAAAATAAAACAGACCTCTCGCAATGCTCATTTCGACATAGATCAATGCATTGCGAGGTGATGCAGGATTACTTTTAATTTCGAGGTCATGGGATATACTGTAGGGACGAACGGCCGTTCGTCCCTACAGTATATTCTACAACCTTGCGTCACTTCGAATGAAATGAGAGGTATTATATTGTGCATTAATAATATACTCATGGTTATTTTCCTAAAATGTATTAACTTGCGTAAAAATTGCTAACAAAATGAAAAAATTACTACTCATAGCTTCATTGCTTTTTGCTCATGGACTATATTCACAAACTTATTCTGATGATGTTGCTCAGCTAATATTTGATAATTGTGCAAGTTGTCATAATCCGAGTGGCATTGCTCCTTTTTCATTAATGAATTATCAAGAAGTTACAGCAGAAGCTGCGGGAATCTATGACGCAATTGCTCAGGATGTAATGCCGCCATGGCCACCTAATGATGATTACGTTCCATTTTCACATTCTCGTGCATTAGAAGAGACAGAAAAAACTACGATTTTAGATTGGTTACAAAATGGAATGCCAGAAGGTAATACCGCTAACACTCCCGCCCCTCCCGTTTTTAATACTGATGCAGTTTTGGGAGCTGGTGATTTAGAGGTTCAAATGCCGACTTATATGAGTAAAGCAACCGCCGTTTCTGATGATTATGTTTGCTTTTCTATTCCTTCAAACTTATTGGAAGATAAAAAAATTAAAGCAATGGAAGTAATTCCTGGAAACCCTGAAATTGTTCATCATTGCCTGGTTTATATTGACGAAGACGGAACTTACCAAACAGATTCCACGAGTGGAAATTGTGGTGGACCTTCAAATGCTATACTTGTTGGTGGTTACACACCAGGGTCTTCGCCGCTTGTTTTTCCAAACGGTCCAGACCTTAAACTCGGAATGACTATCCCCGAAAACTCAAATATTATTTTTGCTATGCATTATCCTGGTGGTAGCTATGGTGAATTTGATAGTACAAAAGTTAATTTCCACTTTTATGACGATCAAGAAACAGGAATCAGAGATGTAAGTGCAGCACCCATTTTACAAAATTGGAGTTTTGAACTTGAGCCTGATGAAATAACTCCTGTTACAGCCTCTTATGCAGGATCTGGATTAGATTTTTCTTTATTAAGTGTATTTCCACACATGCACTTATTGGGGAAAAACATTAGAAGTTATGCGCTAACTCCAACCAATGATACAATTCGGCTAATCGATGTCCCAAGATGGGATTTTCATTGGCAGGATTTTTATGTCTATAAAAATTTAGTAAAAATTCCAGGTGGAACGAGCATGCACGCAGAAGGTAATTTCGATAATACTGTAAACAACACGCACAACCCAAATAATCCGCCCCAAACAGTTTATCCAGGCCTCAATACAACTGACGAAATGTTTTTAGTTTATTTTCATTTTTTACTTTATGAAGAAGGTGATGAAGATCACGATTTAGAAGAAATGACAAGTCTTTCTTTGGAAGAAATGCTTCCTAAATCATCAAACACATCCTTTTCAGTTTATCCAAACCCCACTAAAGGTGAAACAACTATTGATATTAAAGGTGATCAAGCTGAAAACAACATGTCTGTAAGTATTTACGATATGAATGGCAGGCTGATTAAAGTTTTAGCACAAGGTATGTCTTTTACGGATAAAAAAAGCTTAAATTGGGATGGGACAGGGAAAAATGGTGCTACTGTTCAAAATGGTATTTATCACGTTTCAGTGAGACTCAATGGAAATCACTATAGCCAAAGAATTGTAAAACAGTAAATTCCAAACAAAAAATACTTCTAAAACTGATTAATTGAAAAACCATTAAGAAGAGTTAAGCGTAGGTGTGAAAAAGTGATTTGGAAATCGTTTCTACTTTAAAAGGCTAAAGGAATAAAGTTAATTGCTAATTGTATCGTACAAGTTAATTTTCCTTTTTCCTTTTATTCCACTTAAAATTTCTATTGTTGACCAAAATAAATCTAATATTGATAAACAACTGGTTGGTTTTAATAAATGTTTCAGACGGAGTTAAAAATATGTAGCCTGCTCTAATGTGAAACCCAAAAATCTTATATCCTATAACTGGACCAGCACCATAGCGTTCTTCTGTGAAGTTTGACCGTACACCCAAATCTGCTCCCAATGTAAAATCAAATCTACCTGGTTTGTACCAATAACCACTGCTAAACCCAAGTACGTTATTAGGAATATTGTAATCTGCTCCAACATGAATTCCGTGAGTTCTTGGTTTTTTAAATCGAATGCGCTTAAATTGCATTTCCCCTCCAACCTCTCCTACAGTGAACTCTCCTTGCTGAATTCCAAAATAAGGTCCGCTTTTAATAACGCTTGGCTGAATGAACGGTTTTTTATCTCGATCTCTCTGTCCAAAGACTAATCCCGAAAATACACAAGAAAAAAGAGCAACTAAAAAGAGTGTTTTCATTCTTGATTTTTTATTTCTTGAGCATCTAAAGAATCTTTTATTCGCTTAAGCTCTTTTAACTCATCCAGTGTTATTCCCAAACTATCTGCAGTTTGTTTCAAATGCTTAACATCATCTAATGTTACATCATTTTCTTGAAAAATGTTGGTGTTTGCATTATTTTTAAGCCAAATTGTACTTTCCTCAATTGCAGGGATTGTTGCAGTGGCTGTGATTTTTACAGGCTCGTACAACATTGATTTTGACTTGATGTCTTCTGGAATAAAATTACCACGCTCGTCGTAGGTTTCGAGTAAAATTATGAGAATACTCAACGTGTAAATCATTTTGATCAATCCGAAAAAGACTCCTAAAATTTTATTGATGGGACTGAGGTTTACAACTTTCAGCATGCGTTCAATCATTTTTCCAGCGAAAAAGACCATAGCTCCAACCGCCAAAAACGTCAGCGTAAATGCGACAACAGGCAAATATTTACCTTCAATATCAATGTTATCCTTAATGAGTTTTGAAGTCCAATCGGAAAAATGGATGCCTGCGTAAATCCCTACAAGTAACGCTAACAATGTAAACACCTCAATGACCAAGCCTTTCTTAAAGCCGACCCATGCAGCATAGATCAGTGGCACTATAATGATGATGTCTACAAAATTCATAGTGTAAAATTAAGGCAAACGCCTTATGTTTGATATAAGAAAAGGTGATTTTACTAACAATCAAAGGTGAATCAATAAACACTACGTTTTTATATTAGATGCCTATCTTAAACTATATGATTAGAGCAATTAAATTGTTCAATAATTCTACGCAATATTCGTAAACACCTGCTGGATATCGTCGTCATCTTCGATTTTATCAAGCATTTTTTCAATGTCTTGCAACTGTTCTTCTGTGAATTCTACTGGCGATGTAGCGTAGCGCTTAAGACTAGATTTTGCAACTTCTATATTTTTTTCTTCGAGTGCTTCTTGTAAAGTTCCAAAACTTGTGTAGTCACCATAAATGTTAATGATACCTTCATCTGTTTTTTCAATATCTTCCAATCCAGCGTCAATAAGCTCAAGTTCGAGTTCTTCGATATCTAACCCTTCAGTTTCTTCAATTTCAAAAACCGCTTTTCGATTAAACATAAACTCTAAGGAGCCATTCGGAACAACCTGTCCATCAGCTTTATTAAAATAGGATTTTACATTTGCTATTGTTCGAGTAGTGTTGTCCGTTGCACACTCAATATAAACTAAAACGCCATGAGGTCCTTTTCCTTCGTAGTTGACCAATTCATAATTTTCAACATCTTTTGAAGATGCGCGTTTTATTGCTTTTTCAATGTTGTCTTTAGGTACATTTTGAGCCTTAGCATTTTGAATAGCTGTTCGCAAAGATGCATTCATAGCTGGATCTTCACCGCCTTCTTTGGCAGCCATTGTAATTACTTTCAAAAGCTTTGGGAAGACTTTAGACATCTTGTCCCACCGCTTCTCTTTCGATGCTCTTCTCGCTTCAAATGCTCTACCCATGATTATAAAATTTTCGATTTCAAAGTTACATAAATCCATTTAAAAATATGAATTTACTTTTGTGAGAATTATTTGGTGTGTTCAAATTCCTCAATAATACTTTTATTTTCAAGCACCCAAATCAACAAGCTGTTATTTCTTGCATCAAGCTCGAGTTTTTTACAAATCCGAGAGCGATAATTTTCAACCGACTTAGGCGAAACAAATAATAACTCTGCGATTTCCTTACTCGAGTACTTTTTACCAACAAGTTTTAGAGTTTTAATTTCTGTTTGGGTTAAATGTGAGAGTTTCTCGATAGTAGCCTTGTACTCTTTTAGTTCTTGCTGTATTTTTGGAGATTTACGAAGTGATTTTGCCAAATATGTTTTTCCAAGCATTAAGCTATCGATACACTCCACTAGTTCATCTGAAGTATTGTCTTTTACCAGATAAGCGTTTGCTCCATTATCAAGCGCTTTACGAAGCATTTCACCATCATTGTACATCGTTAATATAATCAGTTTTGAAGTGGAGCTTCCAGAGACATCTAAGCAAACATCCAAACCGTTTTTTTTAGGCATATCAATGTCTAAAAAAGCAAAATCGGGATTTTCATGAAGAATATATTCTTCAGCTTCAAGACCGTTTTCCTTTTCTACAATTTCCGAATCGGGAAAAGCGTTTTGCAGAAGTGATTTTAAACCACTTCTAAATATCGGATGATCATCTGCAATAAGAAAGCGCATTTTCCTAAGGTAATGAATTTATTGAAACCTGATAATTAAATAAAACCCTTTTTTAGGCTGACTAAGAAATTGTAGTTTCCCTCCTAGTTTAGAAGTTCTTTCTTTTATGGTCATCATGCCAAGACCGTTGTTTTTATTACTGGTAAATAAATCAACCCCTTTTCCATTATCTCTATATACAAAATGAAACTCATCGTCAACTTTTGTAATTGATACTTTTATTGATTTAGCATCAGCATGCTTAATTGTATTGTTCAGACACTCTTGAAGGATTCGATAAATTTGAGTTTGTTTCATAAGCGAATAATCATCAATACCTGAGTGTATATCGTGACTTGTAATAATACCTGTATTTTTCTCAATTCTATCAAGTAATGAAACTATGGAGCGCTTTAAACCAATTTTTTCTAAGTAAGAGGGGTGGAGTCTATGAGAAAGCATCCTTGTTTGTTGGATTAGATCCCCTAAATTATCTTCTAATCCGTCTAATTCGTCGATTTGGCCTTTTTGGAATAGGTTTATTTTTGATTTAGCAACCGAAAGTGACTGACCAATATCATCGTGGAGATCTCTTGAAATTCTCAAACGCTCTTCATCTAAGTTTTCAATTAACTCTCTACTAAAATTACGTTGTTGTACTTGTGTTGTTCTTAAATGTCTTAAATAGAAAATTACTATTGTAGTAATAATTATAAAAACACTCACTACAATTATAATAATCATTCTTGACTCTTTAAGGCGATTGTCTGTTTCCAACATTGCACTTTTGGCACGTGCTTCTTTTAATTCTGCCTCTTTTCTTTCTGTTTCATATACGACCTGAAGTTCGGCAAATTGTTTTTTATTACTTATTTCAGCAATACTATCCTTAAGATGATAATACTCTTCATAAGCTTCTAATGCTCCCTCAAAATCACCGCTAGATTTTAAAATTTCTGCTTCGAGGTTATGTCCATCTACAAGGTCTTCAATTGCATTTTGTTCTTTAGCTAACCCTAATGCGTTTTTTACAGTTTCAGTTGCTTTATTTAATTGGCCAAGTCCCATGTAAGCTTCGGCTTTAACCATATGTGGCTTTGCAATATGCCTAAAGTCTTTGACTTGTTCAAAAATAAGTATTGTTGAGTCGGCGTGTTGAATCGCCCTATTATACTCATCATTAAGGTTATAACTGTTGCTCAAGTTTAAGTGAGTAATAGCTATATTAAAAGGAAAACCAATGCGTTTGGCATTAATTAATGAGTTTTGAAAGTGCGTTATTGATTCTTTATAATTCTCTGTTTTCTCGTGCAATAAGCCCATGTTATTTTGCAAGTTAAAGGCTAGCCTTGTATTTTCAATTGAATCAGCTAATATTATCCCTTTTTTAAAATCAGAAAGAGCATTGTCATATTGCTCATTTCTATATTTAATAAGCCCAACATTGTTTAAAAGCATTCCTTCTAAATAAGGATCTTTAATTCGTTCTGCGTAGGTATATGCTTGTAAATAATAATCTAATGCTTTTCCTTGGTCGTGTTTTTCTTCATATATTATTCCCAACCCGTTAAGGCACTTCAGTGAGTTTCTGTGATCTCCACGTCTTTCAGAAATTTTAAGTAATCTTTTAAATTCTTTTTCTGCAACAATTGGGTCGTCTGAATAACCAATAAAATTTTGACGAATTAGTGTTGAATTTTGTAAGGTGCTGTCATTTGATTTAACTGCAAAAATAAGTGTTGTGTCGTAATACTTTAGTGCTATGTCAGATCTTCCAGAATAAAAATAAAAGTCTCCATAATATTGGTAAATCAGACCTTCTTTTGAAAGATCGTTTTTCTTACGAGCAAGTTTAATCGCCTTTGCGCCATCTGAAAAAACACTATTGGAGTCGTGATAAGTACTCTCTCTTATTTTATCTGCCAACGTTTCAAAACTTTCAGGCTTTTCTTGTGAAAAAGATGAAAGCGAAACAAAACAGATCATGAAAAACCTTAAACTTCGATACATAAACAACGCTTTATCCAAAGTTATCATTTATAAATATAAGTCAATCAATATCTCTGAATATTTTTTTATAAAAAAAACAGCAACACTTTAAACTTTAAGTGTTGCTGTCAACTAAAATATATCAGGCTTGATTCTTAGAACATATAACCCGCTGTAAACTGAAGCCAGTGGTTTTTATAATTTGGATTCGATGAAGTGCCATCACCATTATTTGTTTGTAGATCCCATCCTGCCCTTGCTGAAATAACAAAATTTGAAATGTTAATATCTACACCGCCTACAACACCCATCGTGTTTTTTCGGATATTGTCGTTGTCAAATTCTTCCTCATCACCAAAAACACTTTCACCAGAAGTAAACTCACTTCTTTGTTGCATCAAATAAGAGTATTGTGGACCAGCAACTATAGTAATAAACTCTGATGGTTTAAGCTGTATCTGCAACGGAATATCAAGGTGAGTTGAAGTTCTCGTGTAAGTGTAATCGCCAAGAATCGGAATAGAGCCAGATCCTTTATACCCTTTCTGTGAAACTAATATCTCTGGTTGAATTCCTAAGTATGTACCCAAAGGAATTCCAAAGAACGCACCACCAGCGAAACCAAACTTGCTATCTGCAACAAAATCTTCACCCTGTTCATCCCATACATTTGAATAGTTGGTACCTGCTTTTAAACCAAAAACAAAATCCTCTCTTCTGTCCATCGTTTGAGTCATTATGGTTGAAATAAATCCTACAGTTAAAATGGTTGTCAATGCTTTTTTCATTTTTCTTAGCTTTTTAAGTTCTCTACAAAATAGAAAGATTTTGTGATATTTCCTATAAAACATGCAGATAAAATCAAAACTTTAACTTATGTTTTGAATAATACCCCCTTGGACATATATCGTTTTTCTAGACCACCCTCAAGTTTCTTAATAGAAAGAAAAACCATAGAAAAACAATTCAGTTAAATTTTTAAATAGAACAAAATATAACAATGTTATTTTTACCAAACATTAGTAATTCAGGTTAAAAAAACATTGCTTAAAAATGGGAAATGGAACAAATACGACAATATTTTGAACAACTCGCCAAACAGAAATTGAAAGACAAAGATTGGGAATTGTTTTCCTCAAAACTATCAAGGGAAGATTTTCCAAAAAAACACCTCTTACTAAGAAATGGACAAACGGAGAATTACCTATCATTTATCGAAACAGGGATTATTCGATTCTATATTCCGAAAGAAGAAAATGACCTAACATTTGCTTTTGCATTTAACAATGGTTTTGTAAGTGGTTATGATTCCTTTATTACAAGGAATCCGTCAAGCTACCAAATAGAAACTTTGACAAAGACTACACTTTGGCGAATTTCAAACAAAAACTTACAAAGTATATATTATGAAACAGAAATTGGAAATGTAATCGGTCGAATGGCGAGTGAGGATTTGTTTTTAAAAAAATCTAAAAGAGAGCTTTCGCTTTTGAACAACACTGCACAGCAACGCTATTTGAATCTATTTAATGAGCAACCTAAGTTGATAAAAGAAATACCATTAAAATATATTGCTTCATACATTGGTATTACTCCACAGGCACTTAGCAGAATACGAAAACGAATTTCTTAACTTGGGTTCATTGTTTAGTCTTTTGGATATGCTAATCTTTGCATCAAAAACAAATGAAGCCTTTAATAGTATTGGTTTTTGTGTTCTTGAGTTCATGTATTGCCACAAAAATATTCAAAGGGAATATTGAATTTGCATTATCAGGTAGAGTAGCAATGTCGACAATGCTCATATTTACGGCAGTTTCTCATTTTATATTTACTCAAGGCATGGAAATGATGTTGCCCGGTTTCATTCCATATAAAACAGAAGTCGTTTACCTTACAGGAATAATTGAAATTGTAGCTGCAATTGGCATATTTATCCCAAGTGTCAGAATGCTGGCGGCTTGGTTAGTAATTGCATTTTTTATTTTGGTACTTCCCGCAAACATCTATGCAAGTATTAATCAAGTTAATATTGAAAAGGCATCATTTGAGGGAAAAGGCTCAGCGTATTTATGGTTTAGAATACCTTTACAAGTTTTTTTTATTATTTGGGTCTATTTTTCAGCAATCAAAAAATAACAAAACTTGATCTGCGAAATCAAATAAAAAAAGGAATTTATGGCTAAAATAAGCGTTTGTTATATTTTTGGGTGTCGCAGTTCAAATAAATACTTCCACGCTTCAAGCAGCCACGTTACAGTTGAGCAATTAAATATGAGGGATAAAAAACAGCAATATAAAAAATGAAACTTTACATCAAAAATATGGTTTGTAGTCGCTGCAAAATGGTTGTAAAATCCGAGTTAGAAAAATTAGGGCTTCACCCCCTTTTAGTAGAGTTAGGCGAAGTAGAAATAAAGGAAAACGATATCGGTAAAATAAAAGAAGACTTATTGCATAGTCTCCAACATTTAGGTTTTGACCTCATCGACGACAAAAAATCAAGAACCATCGAAAAAATAAAAAATTATATTGTGGACTTGGTACATTACAAAAATAATGCACTACAAATTACGCTTTCCGATTATTTAACACAAAATATCAAGCAAGATTACAGTTCATTGAGTAATTTATTTTCAGAAGTGGAAGCAATCACTATTGAGAAATATTACATACTCCAAAAAATTGAGAAAGTAAAAGAACTGTTGGTCTATGACGAACTTACGTTAAATGAAATCGCATTTCAGCTAAATTATTCAAGTACTGCGTACTTAAGCAACCAGTTTAAGAAAGTAACAGGACTAACACCAAGCCATTTCAAAAAGCTACAGACAATTAAACGCAAGTCATTAGAGGATTTATAAATCTTACAAATCTATTCCAAAATAACGTAACATACTTTTGCTTTAAAGCGAAGATCTTTGTGTTCTAATTTTAAAAGAAAGAATTATGACACATACATACCAAATAACAGGAATGACATGCGGAAGCTGTGAAGAAAAAGTGAAATCGGCTCTACTTTCGATAAATGAAGTAACAACAGTAGAGGTTTCAAAAGAGGATAATACTGCAACGATCTCTATGAAAAAACACATTGATTTACCTGAACTGCAAAATGTATTAGAAGAAAAATATCAAATCTCTTCTATAAAAAAGGGTGAACCAGAAGAGCAGACTAAATCTTGGTTGAAAACATACAAACCAGTTATTTTCATTTTCCTGTACATCTTTTTAGCCACTGCCCTTATTGAAATCATTGCTGGAAGTATTGATATTCTGAGGTGGATGCGTCATTTTATGGCAGGCTTCTTTTTGACTTTTTCTTTCTTTAAAATGTTAAACTTAAAAGGTTTTAAAGACAGTTATTTAATGTATGACATCATAGCACGCAAATTCCCTGCTTGGGGTTACGTTTATGCTTTTACGGAGTTAGCCCTGGGAGTTGCATACCTCATAAACTTTGACCCATTTATAACAAACGGAGTAACGTTTGTGGTGATGTCAATTAGCATTATCGGTGTTTTACAAACCGTATTGAAGAAAAATACGATTAAATGTGCTTGTTTGGGAGATGTTTTCAATTTGCCAATGAGTACAGTTACAATTATTGAAGATGGCTTAATGATCGCTATGAGCGCTGCTATGCTTGTTTTACACCTTGTTTATTAAAGCGGTAGAAATAAATTAAAATATCAATATATTTAGTGCTATGAATGAGAAAGAACTGAAAGAACTAGCAGCTCAATTAAGCAAGCCGAAGGGTCTACCAGGCGTTGAAGTGGCAGAAATAATGCATGAAACGAATAAAAGAATGACCCTTCATTCAATTGAACGACTAAGTATAACTGACAATGAAAACATTTTAGAACTGGGCCACGGAAACTGTAGTCATCTTTCTGAAATGCTTAAACCAAAAATGACTTATTGTGGGCTTGAAGTCTCGGATTTGATGAATAAAGAAGCAATAAGAATAAACCAACAATATATAGACAATCAACAAGCGATTTTTTATCTATATGATGGACTAAAAATCCCATTTAAAGACAATTTCTTTGATAAAGCATTTACGGTAAATACCATTTACTTTTGGACCGATCCAAAATATCTAATAGCTGAACTTTATAGAGTACTAAAGCCAAAAGGAATATTGAACATTACGTTTGCGCTGAAAAAATTTATGCAACAATTGCCCTTCACAAAATACGGGTTTACTCTTTATGACAATGACAAAATAAAACGGCTTATTGATACATCGCCATTCACAATAATAAATATTGATACAGAAACAGAAACCGTAAAAAGCAAAACAGGTGAATCTGCAAAAAGAGCGTTTATTACAGTTACTGTTAAGAAATAAAGAGTTAAAACTGATAACGTTGAATTAAATAACGGATAGGAGTCAGCAATAAAGTGGGGCTGTAACACAAAGTGAAAAAACAATACTTGTTATGAGTAGCAGCCCTCTAGTTGTATTGATCTGCTATATCTCCTCAAGTATAAAATAAAAGAATAGAATAAACCGTTCTAGAGTAAACCTGATGCATGATAAAAATAAAATACAGTTTTTTCGTAGTACTTATGACTTTTGCGGCGCCTCTCTTTTCACAAGATGTCGTTTCCGTAGATTACTTGATGGAATCAGATGTTCGGCAAGTGAATGTTTACGATGTGGATGATTCAGACACAAACTTACTATTTATTCCTTTTGATTATTCTTCGAGCAAAACAGAAACCACAGATCTTTTCGACTCATTAGCTTCTTCAAGTTGTCCCATAGAGAAAATCGATTTTGTTTATACCCAGTATAAAGTATCCGAGGATTTTGATCAAGCAAATTTGAATAGAAAACGACTCGAAGTTCTACGCAAACATGCACCGTTTATATTTGACAACAACGTAATAGACTGGCATTTTTATGAACAGATCAATAATTTGAGTTTGGAGGAGAATAAAAAATTATTTCACGGTTTTGTGATTCACTATCTCCACAACTCAGCCTATGCTGGAAATAATGGACCTATGAGCACCGAAGACGAGATTAAGGCGATTGAAAATTACTTGGACTCAGTGAGAATTTCGTCCTCGAAGAGAGTGGTTGATAAAATTACTGAGTGTGAAACTAGATATTCTCCAATACTTCGCCGAAAAAGAGAAAAAGGGATTTATTACTCAAAAAAGTTTTTCGGCATTTGGAGAAAAGAACTACCAGCCACTTACGATACCACTTGGTCTGAATCAATAATTCCAGGATCATACACGCCATTCGGCACTGACACTGTTGTGATTAAGACGCTTCGATCGTATGAGGATAAATGGAATTGTAACTATGTTGTTGAAGATGTTACAGGAAGTATGTATCCCTACATTGCGCAAACTTTAGCTTGGAAAAAATTAAAGATGGACTCGTCAGTGTTAGAGCATTTTGTCTTTTTTAATGATGGAGATAACAGACCCGATGGACCCATTGGTAAATCGGGAGGAGCATACTATATTCAATCGCATGATTTTGAAGAAATCGGCAATAAGAGTAAAGAAGTTATGCGTAAAGGATTTGGCGGTGGAGCACCTGAAAACAATATTGAAGCAACTCTTTTTGCTGGAAAACAATTTAAAGAATCTGAAACCTTTATTCTCATTGCAGACAATTACGCTCCTATCCGCGATATGTCTATTTCAGATAAAGTAGAAAAACCGACGCATATTATTTTGTGTGGCGTACGGAACGGTAAAATTCACCATTCGTATATTAAACTGGCGTTGCAAACTGGCGGCTCAATTCATACTATTGAGGAGGATATTGATGATGTTCAGCAACTCAAAGCGGGCGATACGTTTGAGATGGGAGGGCAAAAATGGAAGTATTTGAGTCGAGGACACATCGTTTTGATAAAATAAACCTGGTTGTTAGGTTTTAATATGAACAGTGCTCATAGTCTCTTAATTTAAATATTAGATTTCGCGGCTTTGTGAAATCCGTCCTATTTCATTTGATTTTGGGTAAATTAATTAACTTTGCTTCTTTAATTTTATTTAGAACTGAATGTGGTTTAAGCTTTCACAAATCATTTTAAGGAATCGTGTGCTCATACTTTCTTTGATCACAGTGGTTACCGTGTTTTTTGGGTATTTTGCCTTTTCAAACTTAAAACTTGATAACAAGTATGGAAACATGCTTCCAAAAAAATCACCTGCTCAAGATGGGTACTTACATTTTAAGAGCATGTTTGGTGAAGACGGTGGAGCACTTGTACTTGCAGTTCAAAGTGATAATCTTTATACTGAAGAAAACTTTTTAAAATGGAAAGAACTTGGTGACTCAATATTAAAACTTGATGGAGTAAACTCTGTATTATCAGAAGCAGATTTGTTCACTTTAACAAACAACGTTGAAAAAGGGAAATTTGAGGCTGAGCCCGTTTTTATAGACGAAACATTTGAAGAAAAGTCAATAAAAGAAATCCGAAAAGAGATTAGAAAAATCCCTTTGTATAACGGGATTCTTTATAATGACACTACAAATGTTTCTTTGATGTTGATTTCCATAGACGAATCATTCCTAAGTGATCAAAAGAAATCTGGAGTTGTCATTGATGCAGAAAATATAGCTTTGGCTTATGAGGAGGTTTTTGGTAAAATGCACTTTGCTGGATTGCCTCATATTAGAGTGGTTATTGGCAAGCGTGTAATCAATGAAATGTACATTTTTATTGGGCTAGCAATTGCTGTGACCTCGCTTTTACTATATATCTTTTTCCGCTCACTAAGGGTTGTATTGTTTTGTAATCTAGTGGTATTTGTTGCGGTAATCTGGTCGCTGGGTAGTATTGGTTTGCTCGACTTCAAGCTTTCAATTATGATGGCGCTAATTCCGCCATTAATGATTGTAATTGGTATTCCCAATTGTATTTTCCTACTCACAAAATTCCACCGAGAAGTCAGTGATCACGGGAATAAAATTAAGGGGCTTTCTCGAGTAATTCAAAAAGTTGGAAACGCTACCTTCCTAACAAATTTAACTACAGCGCTAGGTTTTTCAACTTTTATTTTCACTAATTCAGAAAAATTAGCTGAATTTGGAGTAATTGCATCGATTAACATAATTATGGTTTTTATACTTTCTATTTGTATAATTCCAATTGTATTTTCAATAGCAAAACAACCTAAAAAGAGACATTTAAAGCACCTTGGTAAAAACTATACGCGTTTTGTAATTGATAAGCTGGTATATTTATCAACTTCAAAACGCAAGCTCATCTATTCAGTCACCGTAAGTGTTTTGATACTTTGTGGTATTGGTGTTTCCATGATCGAGGCTACTGGAAATTTAACAAGTGACCTGCCCGAGTCTGACCCAATTCTCAAAGACCTTGAGTTTATTCAAGACAATTTTGGAGGAGCTGTTCCTTTTGAAGTCTTAATAGATTACAAAGAGGACGGTAGAAGACTTAACAATGAATTATTGCGAAAGGTTGAAAGTGTTCAAACTTATTTCCGTGAAGATTCCCTGTTTAGTAAGTCTATTTCTATAGTAAACTTCATGAAGTTGATCAACATGGCTTATTATGGGAACAATCCTGACATGTATTCTCTAATTAGCCGTAAAGATATGGGGCGTTTAGGAGGTTATGTTGAAGAATTTCAAAATGATATAGCGAGAACAAACCGTGTTTATAAATACCGCGACTCTATCTCAGCGGGAAATAGCAACTACTATGATTCAATACTATTTAATTTTCCTAAAGTAGCTCAATCACTTTGGGACAATAACAAAGCGGAAGATGTAAGTGACTCGATAAGAGAAGAACTTACAGCAAACGAACTAAAAACGCTCTCTAATGAGGTTGGTGATAAAGAAATACTTGACGTTTCTGAGAAGTATTATCCCAAAGTTGCAATGGGTTTAACACTTAAAGAACTCGTTGACACATCGAATACTACTTTGCGAATTAGAATGCAGATTTTAGACATCGGCTCCTATGAAATTGCTGAGAAAATCGACAGTATTTCAAAAGATTTAGAAACCATATTAAACCCTGATAAAGAGAAAGTAGAATCCTTTTTCGTTGCTTACCAAAAAGGAAGAAAAAAATATATCGACTCAATATTTAGTGTATCTAGCGCATTTGAAAATAATTTAACTCAGCTGTATGCTGCAGGTAATGACTCTATACAATTTCAATTTGATTTAAACCCAGATTTAATAAAAGAGTATTACGACAAACCAGGTTTTGAAGATTCATTACGTAAAGCAATCAATCATGAATATATAGACTTCTTAATCACTGGAACCTCTGTTGTTGCAGCTGAAGGAACTCAATACTTGATAAAAAACTTACTTACAAGTCTTGCGATTGCAGTATTAATTATTGCTTTTCTAATGGCCATATTATTTAGGTCTTGGAGAATGGTTTTGATTTCATTGGTTCCCAACTTTATACCACTTTTAGTTACTGCGGGTATTATGGGCTTCTTTTCAATACCAATAAAACCATCTACGATTTTAGTGTTCAGTATTGCTTTTGGTATTTCTGTTGATGATACGATTCACTTCCTTGCAAAATACAGACAGGAATTAAAAGTGAGAAGTTGGGATATTAAAGGTTGCGTTTTAACAGCGCTCAGAGAAACAGGATTAAGTATGTTCTATACATCAATTGTTTTATTCTTTGGTTTCTCAATGTTTACACTTTCACAGTTCGGAGGAACTCAAGCACTTGGTTTACTTGTATCGTTGACGTTATTGGTTGCAATGTTAACCAACCTCACAGTTCTACCTTCGCTTTTATTGAGTTTGGAGAGAAGAATATCGACAAAATCATATAAAGAGCCTTTAATTAATCTATATGACGATGAAATTGATTTAGATGAATTACAAGTTGACCCTAAAACAAAGAAGCAAACTGACGATTAAACATAGGACTTAAAATCAAACACTATGAAAGGTATTATTTTGGCAGGAGGTTCGGGAACAAGACTACACCCATTAACATTGGCGGTAAGCAAACAGCTTATGCCTGTTTACGATAAACCGATGATTTATTATCCTTTATCAATCTTGATGAGTGCTGGAATTCGTGAAATTTTAATCATTTCTACTCCCCATGATCTCCCCCAATTTGAGAAGCTTTTAGGTGATGGAACTCAGTTGGGGTGCGAGTTTAGTTATAAAATTCAAGAAGAACCCAATGGCTTAGCCCAAGCATTTGTGATTGGTGAAGAATTTATAGGTTCAGACAAAGTAGCACTCATACTGGGAGATAACATCTTTTACGGTGTTGGAATGGATGATTTACTTCAAGAAAATAATGACCCCGAAGGTGGAGTTGTATATGCATATCACGTTTCAGACCCAAGAAGGTATGGTGTAGTGGAATTTGATGATGCAATGAACGCAATTTCTATTGAAGAAAAACCACAAAACCCAAAGTCAAACTATGCCGTGCCAGGACTTTATTTTTATGATAATGATGTAATAAACATTGCAAAAAATTTAAAACCATCCGCTCGAGGGGAGTATGAAATTACAGACGTTAATGCTGAATATTTAAAACGCAAAAACCTTAAAGTTGCAGTTTTGGACAGAGGAACTGCATGGTTAGATACAGGCACTTTTCCTTCACTCATGCAGGCGGGTCAGTTTGTTCAAGTAATAGAAGAAAGACAAGGGTTAAAGATTGGATGCATCGAAGAGATTGCATATAGAAAAGGTTATATCACGAGCAAACAACTAGAACAATTGGCGGAACCACTTGTTAAAAGCGGATATGGCAATTATTTACTTAACTTAATTAAAGACTAATTCATTTTATGGATCATACCGTTGAATATCAAGAATTTCTAGAGAAAAAGATAAATGAGTTAGATTTTCCAACAGCGCCGAAAAATCTTTATGATCCTTTACGTTATTTTCTTACGCTAGGTGGAAAGCGTACACGTCCAACACTTACGTTGCTGGGATGCAGTTTGTTTGGTGAACCAGGCATTAAAGCTGTAAATGCAGCAGTTGCCATTGAATTGTTCCACAACTTCACGTTGATTCATGATGACATAATGGATGATGCCCCACTTCGAAGAGGAAAGCCAACCGTCCATGAAAGATGGAGCAACAGTATTGGAATTCTCTCTGGAGATGTTCTTTTTGTAGAAGCATACAAGCAGCTTGCAATGCATGAAACTGATGTCTTACCTGCACTCCTCAAAATATTCTCTCGCACTGCGAAAGAAGTCTGCGAAGGACAGCAAATGGATATGGATTTTGAAGAGCGCGATGATGTTAGTATTGATGAATACATAGAAATGATTCGCTTAAAAACATCTGTTTTACTAGGTGCTGCACTTGAAATGGGTGCGGTTATTGCAAAAGCTAATGACAATGATATTGCCAAAATTTATGAGTTTGGAATGAATGTAGGACTTGCATTTCAACTGCAAGATGATGTCTTAGATTTATACGCTGACCCTGATAAATTTGGTAAACAAGTTGGAGGAGACATTCTTTCAAATAAAAAAACTTTTTTGCTTCTTAAAGCTTATGAAGTTGCTAATGAAACTCAAAAAAAAGAGTTGAATTTAATTTTGAAAGAAAAGACTGGAGAGGATAAAGTATCAAGTGCAAGAGAGCTATTTAATGAATTAGGTGTAAAAGAAGTTGCCCAGAAAAAAATGAATGCATATTATCAGTCAGCTCTGGAAAACATGGCAGAAATAAATGTTTCAGACGAATGTAAAGAACCTCTACTTAGTTTAGCCGCTTATTTAATGAACAGAGAACATTAAACTTTAATGAATTTTTCAATAGCATATATAGATGATGAACACGCATTTGATAGTGCAATTAACATATTGGGAAAGTGTGAAGCAATTTATATTGACCTAGAGTTTGATAAAAACCATTTTCGTTATGGGTTTAATTTATGTTTAATGCAAATCTTTGATGGTGAAACGTGTTTTCTTATCGATCCTTTAGGTAATATTTCAATAGAGAAAATTTTCCCTGTTTTAGAAAGCTCTGAAATTGAAAAAGTGTGTTTTGCTTTTGGTGAAGACATGCGTTTATTACACCACATAGGATGTTTCCCAAAAAATGTTTTGGACTTAGCAGTGGTCAGAAGTTTACTGGGCAAACCAACGCTTTCAATGAGTAATACTTTAGTAGAAGAACTAGGGCTTGAAGCACAAAAAAGTCAGCAAAAAAGCAATTGGTTTTCACGGCCTTTAAAAGCGGAGCAAATTCAATATGCAGCTGAAGACGTCGTTGATTTGCCCAAATTAAGAGAGGTTCTTATGACCGAGCTTTCGAAAATGAATCGGGAAGTATGGATACAACAAGAGATGACTCAGTTTGAAAAAGAAGACTGGTCAAAAGAAGGCGGTGCTGAAGCTGTTCCACTAAAAGATCGAAAATTATTAACCATGAGGCAGTGGATTCGATATTCATTGATTATGGAGTACCGCGATTATCTTTCAAGTAAATTGAACAGACCTAGTTACAAAGTAATTGAAAAATCAATTTTTTTAGATTTAGCGAAATCACCTGAAAACATAGAGAAATGGACTGAAATGAAAAGGGTTCATCCTAAGATTCGCAATGAGAAAGTGAAGCAAAAACTAATTGAACTACTCAAAGAAGCTGAAGAAATAATTAAAAGCGACAAGATTAAAGAAGACGAATCTTCAAGACTTAAAATTTCAAGAGAAGAAAAAATAATACACAGCCAATTGAGAAAAAAAATTGATTATGAAAAGGATAATATTTTTCAACCAATAAAAGAGAAAATGAAAGAAGACTATGGAGAATCTTTCACAAATTTTCTATTATCAAATAGAAGAATAGTGGGAATTGTCTCGGGAAATATAGAGCTTCTTCCCTATCAAAAAAAATTGCTTGAACACTATTCTAAAATGCTACAAGTTCCATTATCTAATGGTTATACTTAATTTTTTAGACAAAAAAGAATTATTATTTTCAAAAAAACACAACCTTTTGCTCAAAAATTACGTATATTAGCTACATAAACTGCATTAATTATGAAGGTTTTTAAATATCTAACAATTTTATTAGGCTTTTCGGTCTTGTTTTCGTGCGTAGAACATGAAGTGATTCCACCACCAAAGCCAGAAGTAGAACTCAATAGTTCTTTTTCTGCACTTTTTCAAGGATCAGAGTATGAACTAATTCAAGACATTGACGGTTATTATTGTGAGCCAACTCAAGCAAAAGAGCTTTTGCCAACACCCCAGCCATCAACTGTAACATATTATTCTGCTATTAAATCCGATGCTGAAATGGATTATATCCAAATTGGACTTGGTCAATTAAGTTTTAATGCGGATGCAAGTATTGATCCTTCTTTAGAACAATTTACTGCATTTTTTAATTCAAACACAACGCCAGATTTTTCTTTAGATGCAGAAGAAGGTGTAGAAATCGTTTTCAGAGATGGATCAGGTAATGTTTGGAAAACAAGTGAAGATTCTACGGAGCCTCAAGAGTTTACTTTTACTTCTTTTAATCAAGAGTCCGATGAAAGTGGTGATTACATGAAGTTTGTAGCAAATTTTAGCGCTTCACTTTATGATGATATTGCTGATCCAGAAGATACAATTGTTCTTGAAAATGCTGTTTTCGAAGGTCATTTTAAAAAATAAATGAGCCTTATATTGAATCAGTTACTAGAATGATATTTACTGATATGTGGTCATTTCCTGTGGATTTGACCATTTTTTTTATATCTTTTGACCAAATTTGTTTGAAGAGGTTATGGCTGAGACTTTGAAAATTGCAATCATTGGAGATTTTAACTTCACCTATAATTCGCATCATGCGACAAACTTGGCGATTGAACACTCACGGAAACTCTTAGATATTGAAGTAAATTATTATTGGATTAGAATACACGAAGCAGCAAATTATAAAGAAAGCCAGTTTCAAAATTTTGACGGTATTTGGGTAGCCCCAGGACCTTATGAAAACATCTTTTTTTTAAGTGGCGTGATGGATGCAGTAATCACAACCTCTGTACCAATTTTTATCACAGGAGAAGGGTTTAAAACACTATTAGAAGTTTTGGTTAGAAAGTATAATTTAAACCCCAATCAAGAAAAATTGATTTCAGACAACCTAGCACCAGAATCACAATTTGAAAAAATTGAAGTTAAACCTATTTCAGAAGAGTTGAAAAAACTATACAAAGATACGACCAGATTAGAGCTAGGTTCAGCCAGGTATTCTATTTATCCACAATTACTCAATTATTTAAAAAATGAACTTATCGATATTGAAGGGATAAATCAATTTGAAGAACCAGAAGTAATCAGCTTAAAAAGCCATCCATTTTGCGTTGCCAGTATGTCAGCTCCTCAGATATGCAGCACCCGCGAAATGCCACATCCACTCATCAGTTCTTTTGTAAACATGTCAATGCAATGGGCTAAACAAAACAAGAAAAACGGAAAAACGGGCTCCTAAAAGAGTTCGTCTTTTTGGCTGATTTTTTCATAACCTTCATCCACTTTTAAAACCCCATGATCTGCAGCGTTTACTGCTAATTCATCACACCTTTCGTTTTCAAGATGACCAGCATGACCTTTCACCCAAACATAACGTGGCTTAAACTTGGCGTGTAATGGCAAATATCTTTGCCATAAATCTATGTTCTTCTTACCCTTAAAGCCCTTTTTTTGCCAGTTAAAAACCCAGCCTTTTTCAATTGCATCAACTACATATTTCGAATCTGAGTAAATTGTTACTTGATGAGAAGTGGTTTTTAAAGCTTCTAAAGCTACAATGACAGCTAAAAGTTCCATTCTATTGTTTGTAGTAAGTCGATATCCTTGAGATAGTTCTTTTTCTTTTCCTTTGAACCTTAAAATTGTACCATAACCACCCGGGCCAGGGTTTCCTCGTGCTGCTCCATCTGTAAAAATAGATATACTCATGTCTCAAAAATACACTTTTACAAGAAAAAAAAGAAACCGAAGAAACTTTTAACATAAAAATAGTTTCCAAAGTGTTTTTTATTTATAATTTTGCACCACGATGGAAGATAAACAATTAGAAATAATTAATAAATCAGCCCTGCTTTTTCTCAAAAACGGGATAAAATCAGTCACTATGGATGACTTAGCGAAAGAGTTAGGTGTATCCAAAAAAACGATTTATAAATACTTTGATGACAAGAATGATTTAATAACTAAAATCGTTGAGATTAAAACAAGTTTAGATCGGCAAGCATGTAAGGAAGCAAGGAGTGACTCAGAAAATGCCATTGATGCACTTTTCAAAATCAGTGAGTTTGTTTCTGAAATGATGCAAAACGTTCACTCTTCAGTGTTTTTCGATTTACAAAAATATCACCGAGATGCCTGGGAGGTTATGGAAGAACACAAACGCAACTTTGTAAAATCACAAATTCAAGAAAATGTAGAGCGAGGACAAGATGAAGGATTATACATTCCATATTTAAATGCAGAAGTAATTGCCTCAATATATATTTCTACTATGGATGGATTGTTTGATGGAGAGACTTTCGATCTTGATGCTTTTAGTTTTAAGAAAATTTTTGATGAAATCATACATTTCCAAATAAGAGGAATCGCTAATGATAAAGGCTTGACTTACTTAAATAACAGAATAAAAAAACAAAAAGATAGAAAATGAATAAATTAGTTGGACTTTTAGTTTTGAGTGCCTTAAGCTTTAGTGTTTCAGCACAAGAATTTTCTCTTTTTGAAGCTCAAACACATGCACTTGAAAATGCTGAAGACATTAAGGTGTCGGAATTAGATTATGAATCGGCTGAAAAACAAGTAGTAGAAACACGTTCAATAGGTCTTCCTCAGATTAATTCAGAGATGAGCTTTCAGAATTTTCTAAACATACCTGTCCAAGTTGTCGATGGTGAGTTTATTGGTCAACCTGGCACACTTGTGAGTTTTCGCGCTGGAACAGATTATAGTACAAGTGCTGGAGTGACGGTTAATCAACTGATTTTTGATGGCTCCTATATCGTAGGTCTGCAAGTTTCAAAGTTTTATAAAGAGTTTGTTTCAACAAATATTAAAAGATCCCAACAAGAGGTTTTATTTGATGTTACTCGCGCCTATGAAATGACGCTTATTAGCAAAAGAAATAAGGAGTTTATAGACACGCTTGTCGAATTAACAGAAGATTTAAAAGATAAACAAACGCAATTGTTCGAAGTAGGTTTGATTCCTCAAGAAGAGATAGACCAAACTAATTACTCACTCTTGACGGCAAAAACAAATCAAACAGCTGCAAGGTTATCCTACCAAAATGCACAAACACTTTTAAAGATGACTATGGCGTATCCAATTGACAGCGAAATAGAGCTGACGGATGACCTAGACAACTTACTAGAAGAGCAGTTAACTGATTTGTCTGGACAAATTGAGGATAATTTAACCTTGGAGTTACTACAAAAACAAAAGGTACTTTCCGAATATGATTTAAAAAACATTAAAATGAAAAGTTTGCCTCGTTTATCAAGCTTTTTCAATCATCAGTATAACGCATACAGAAATGACTTTACTTTCTTTGATTCTAATGAGGAATGGTTTGAACAAACTGCTTGGGGTTTAAATTTAACAATACCCATTTTTGCAAGTGGGGATAGATGGGCTAAAACTCAGAAAGCTAAAATTGCAGTTAAACAAGATGAATACGAAATTCAAAAATTAGAAAGGTCTCTACAAGCTCAAGAGGTTCAGCTGACAAATAATTTAACGAGCGCTAGACAGAACTTAGAGCTGCAAGGAGAAAACATCAAGTTGGCAAGAAAAATTTACGACAATTCACTTCTTAAGGCTGAAATAGGTAAAGAGAATAGTATACTCGTAACTCAAAAGTATAATCAGTTGATAAGCGCACAATCTCAATATGTAAATGCAATGATGGACGTTTTTAATGCAAAACTTGAACTCGATCAACTATACAACAAAATCAATAGAAAATAATATCATATTCAAACGATGAAATTAACAGTAAAAACAGTAGTATTTTTAGCTTTAGGAGGTGTCCTTTTTTCATGTGGACCACAGTCTGATATTGAGAAACTCAAAGAAAAAAGAGCCAAACTAAAAACACAAGTAGCGGCCTTAGATGAAGAAATCCGAAGTCTAGACACTACAAAAACAAGATTACTTCCACTGGTTAGGCCAGGAGAAGTGAAGATCGGTGGCTTTAAGCATCAGGTAATTGTTCAAGGTGAAGTGCAAACAGATCAAGAGGTTACAATCAATGCTGAAGCAAATGGTCAGATTAAATCGATTAATGTAACGGAAGGACAAAAGGTTAAGAAAGGGCATGTCCTTGCTAGAATTGATACCGAAATCTTATCGAGTAATGTACAGGAAGTAAAAACTCAGTTAGATTTTGCTGAATACAACTATGAAAAGCAAAAAGAATTATTCGATAGAGGAGTCGGTACTGAATTTGAATTAGAACAAGCAAGTAATCAACTCAACACACTAAAGTCACAGTTGAATACACTCCAAACACAAAGGTCAAAGTCAGTTGTAAAAGCCCCATTCGACGGTGTGATTGACGAGATATTTTCCAACGAAGGCGAAATGGCAGGTATGCAATCTCCTTTAATGCGTATTGTGAATAATAAAGAAGTTCGCATCTCAGCAAATATCTCAGAACACTATTACACAAAAATCAAGGAAGGAACACCTGCCAAGGCTTATATTCCAACTTTAAACGACACATTGGATTTGACAATTAATTCAATTGGAAATTATATTCATCCAACCAACAGAACTTTCAGAGTACAGGCAAATGTTAAAGATAATAAGGTACTGCTGCCGAATATGCTTGCAGAACTACATGTTACCGATTTAAAAATTGATACTGCTGTAATTGTTCCTACTGAAGCCATTCTTAAATCTCAGAAAAACGAGGACTATGTTTTTGTACTAAAAGAAAAGGAAGATGGGTTTGCAGTGGAAAAAGTTATTGTCAAAGTAATCAGCAAACACAAAGATGAAGCAGCTATTGAACCAATTAGTCGTAAACTTCAAAACGGTGAAAAGGTAGTAACCGAAGGAGGAAGAGGAATTACAGATCAAGACATCGTTAGAACGTTTTAATAAGAGACCATGGACGACAACATAATAAAAAAGTTCGGACTTTCAAACTGGTCCGTTAAGAATACCAAAACAGTATTTCTCATAATCCTGATCCTATTTTTTGGCGGGATTATGTCTTATCAATCGATGCCAAAGGAAAACTTTCCTGAATTACAAATTCCAGAAATTTATGTCGGAATTGCAAAACCAGGATCCTCACCTTCTTTTATGTCAGACAAAATTGCTGAAGCGATTGAAAAGGAAGTGGCTACAATAAAGCTTGTGGATGAAATTAATGCGACATCGCAACATGGTTATACAACGATTAGAATCAAATTTGACTTTAAAGTTGATGTAAATAATGCACTTACAAAAGTAAAAGACGCTGTAGATCAAGCGCGAACTGAGCCAGATTTTCCTGATCTTCCAGTAGAACCGAATATATTTGAAATCAACCCAAGTGATTTTCCAATCATGAATATCAACTTGAGTGGTAAAGGCCCAAAATTGCTCAAAGAAGTTGGAGAGGATTTAGAAGAGATCATAGAGGACTTGCCTGAAATTAATGAGGTAAACATCCGCGGTGTTCAAGATCAAGAAATGAGAATCGATGTTGATCGACTCAAGGCTGAGGCAGTAAATGTTGCTTTAACGGATATTGAAAATGCAGTTCAAGCGGAAAATACAACTATCTCTGGTGGTGAAATTTTAATGAATGGCATGCGTAAAACAATCATGATTGACGGTGAATTTGCAAACGCAGAAGAACTAGAAAACATCATCGTAAAGCAGGATGATTACATGCCCGTAAAGCTTCGCGACATTGCAAAGGTATACTTTGGCGATGGTGACACAACATCTTATGCTCGTGAGTTTGGAAGTCCTGTGGTAATGCTTGATATCATTAAACAAGGAGGAGAAAACTTATTAGTTGCCGCAGAAAAAATCAATAAAATTGTTGATGAATCTAAGAAAAACAATACAATTCCTGATGGGGTTTCTGTTTCAATTACGAATGATCAATCCACTCAAACGAGAGATATGGTTTCCAATCTTGAAAACTCTATCATTTTTGGGATTATTCTAGTAACCTTAGTACTTCTATTTTTCTTAGGAGCAAGGAACGCAATTTTTGTTGGTGTTGCAATTCCATTATCAATGTTGATGTCATTCCTTATTCTCGATGGAATGGGAGTTTCTTTGAATGTAATGGTACTATTCTCATTAGTTCTTGCCTTGGGAATGCTAGTGGATAACGGTATTGTCGTCGTCGAGAATATTTACCGACTCATGGACGAAGAAAAAATGCCTGCTATGAAGGCAGCAATTATGGGTGTAAGTGAAGTGGCATGGCCAATTATTGCTTCAACAGCAACTACTTTAGCTGCATTTATTCCTTTAGCCCTTTGGCCAGGAATCATGGGTGAATTTATGAAGTACCTTCCAATAACACTGATGATTGTTTTGGGTTCTTCATTATTTGTTGCACTTGTAATTAACCCTGTGTTGACTGCTTTATATATGAAAATAGAGCAGGGCGCTCCTAAAAGAACAAAAGGAACTTTATATGCTTTAGTCTTCGTGATTATTGGTGTGTTATTCGTCTTTTTAAATGCAGTTACCTTCGGAAATATATTGGCGTTAATTGGAATAATTTCTTTACTTAATATTTATCTCTTTTTCCCTGGAACGGCGTACTTTCAAAATAAAGCATTACCTGTTTTAGAAAGATATTATAGCCAGTTTTTAACGTTTGCTTTAAATGGAGCAAAACCTATATTATTTATTATTGGAACATTCGTCTTACTCATCGTTTCAATTGTATTAATCGGAGTTTTTCAACCAAAAGTGGAATTCTTTCCTCAAAATCAGCCGAAATACGTAAATATATTTTTAACCCACCCTATCGGAACTGATATCAAAGAAACAAATAAATCTACTTTAGTATTAGAGGAAAAGGTAAATGACATTTTAAAGCCGTATTTAGAAGACACGGTTGGTAAAACCAAAGATGAACAAATCATTCAGTCCATTATTTCTCAAGTTGGAAAAGGAACGGGTGATCCATCGCAAGGCCCCGGAATGGGTGATAGTCCTCACAAGGCAAGAATTACTGTGAATTTTGCAGAGTTTGAATATCGGGACTCTGTAAACACGACTAGTTTCCTTCTTAAAAAATTACAAGAAGAGTTGAGAGGCACACTTCCCGCTGATGTTCAGGTTTCAATTCAGAAAAACTCAATGGGACCACCACAAGAACCGCCAATCAATATTGAATTAACGAGTCTTGCAAAAACAGACTACAAAGCTTTAATATTGACATCCACAGAGGTTAAAAACTACTTGGATCGCCAAAAGGTTGAGGGTGTAGATGAGTTGAAATTAAATGTTGAAGCAACTCGCCCAGAGATTCCTATTGAGGTTGACCGCGAGCAAGTCAGAAGACTTAATGCTTCTACAAGTCAGGTCGGTATGTCAATACGAAAAGCCTTACTAGGAGAAGACATAAGTACATATACTTTAGATGAAGAGAATTATGATATTGTAGTTCGATTCAAACAAAATGACCGTTACGATTTAGATGCTTTATTAGATCAAAAACTAATGTTTAGAAACAACAAAGGTCAATTGCTTAACATCCCCATTCGTAGTGTGATCAAAGATCCCAAGGAAAACATATCCTACACAGGTGTTGAACGAAAAGATCAAACAGCAATGGTTGTCATTACTTCGGATGTTTCTGAAGGATATAATGCGAACGAAGTTGTAGCTGAACTCAAAGAAAAAATGCTCGACTATGAAAATACTGGCGAATTGCCTGCCGATGTAAGGTATAAGTTTACTGGACAGCAAGAAGAACAGGCAAAAGAAATGGCGTTTTTGAGTAAAGCCTTGTTAATCGCTGTGTTCTTAATTCTTTTAATTATCGTGACACAGTTTAACTCATATTCAACACCAGCAATTATACTTTTCTCGGTTGTATTATCACTGATTGGTGTATTTATAGGTTTGATATTGAGTGGTCAAACCTTCGTTATTATGATGACGATGATTGGAATTATTTCCTTGGCGGGTGTCGTAGTAAATAATGCAATTGTATTAATCGATTACACCAATTTAATACGAAAAGAAAAACGCGAAGAGTTAAATTTAACTGAAGACGATTTATTGCCAGACAATGAGGTTGTAAAAGCAACTATCCGTGGTGGTGAAGTTCGTCTGCGTCCAGTACTGCTCACAGCGATAACAACAGTCCTTGGACTACTTCCGCTTGCGATGGGATTAAACATTGATTTCATTGGACTATTAACCGATTACGATCCAAACATCTTCCTTGGTGGAGACAACAATATGTTTTTCTCACCAATGGCTTGGACTATCATTTACGGATTGACATTTGCGACATTTTTAACGCTGATTATTATTCCAGCGATGTATTTATCACTTTATAGATTCAAAGTTTGGTTATACAGAAAAATGGGTTGGAAGTTAAAATCAACATTATAAGATATAATCTATTATACATCTCTGGAAGGGCAAAAGGCACTTCTGGAGATTATTTATCTATTTCCATCATTTTTTCAAACGACTTCCATAAATCGTTGGCAGTTTTATCCCATGAAAATTGTTTAACACGTTTTAATCCTTTTGCTTTTAGTTCTTCCTGAAGCTTCTTATCAGTGATTAAAAGATGTAACTGCCTATAAATATCGTCAACATCAATTGGATTACAATACTGAACAGCATCGCTCCCAACTTCTGGCAAGGCAGTCAAATTTCCCGATAAAATAGGGGTTCCAGATTGCATTGCTTCCACTAGTGGAATTCCAAATCCCTCAAAATAACTCACAAACGTAAAGATCTCTGCTGCAGCCATTAGCTCTGCTAGTTTTTCCAATGACAAATGCCCCGTAAACTGAATCGAAGATCTTAAGTCTTCAGGAATTTGTACCTGTTGACTATCCCACAATGGTTCTCCAACAATTACAAGTTGATGAGCAAAATCATTTTCTTTTTTTAACCGCTCAAAGGCAGAAATGAGACGGTGTAAATTTTTTCTTTTATGAATAGCACCCACAAACAGTAAATATGGCTTACCATCAGTAAATGTTGAGCGCACGTTTGATTTTTCGATTTCTAAAAGCGGTTTGAAAACGTTTGAAACACCGTTATAAGCAACATCAATTTTATCTGGAGAAATGCCGTAGGTTTTAACGATATCATTTTTAGAAAAATTTGAAACTGTACAAATCCGTATCGCTTTATGCGCAAATTTTGGAAAGTTTTTTTTAAGGTATTTCAATGCCCCCTTTGGAATGTCTTCTGGGTGATGCTCAAAATTCAAGTCGTGAATGACTGCCAATTGTGGCACACTCGTTTTTAAGGATAGATAACCATCAGGCGAGATAAACGCGTCACACTTATATTTTTTTAAAGCTTTAGTAACAGAAAAATCAAACCATATCTTAAATAAAACCGGATGCCTCGCAGGTGGATTAAGCACAACAGGCGTTACATTCTCTGCAAACACAAACTTTTCATCAAACGGCCGATCAAAAAAGAACACAAACTCGTGCTCTGGATGATTTTTTACAATTCTAGAAATTGTTTCATAGGTATACCATCCAAACCCTTCCATTTTATGGGAAAGCAAGAATCTTGTATTTACGGCTATTTTCATGATTTTGTGTGGGGCTAAATTAAGTAAAATGAATATACAAATTGATGGAATTGTAATTATAGAGGATTATTTAAAGGCAGAAAACATATTATTTTCTTTCTATTTTACGTGAAAAATTATGCCCTGATTTGATTCGAGGTGAGGTCCGTCAAACAAGGATTTTAAAAACATGTAGGGTCGCACGGCCGTGCGACCCTACATGTTTTTAAAACTAAATCCCCCTCCCAAACGTTTATAAAAGAAAACAACATGCAAAAAAACATACTTCATCTATTCATCATTTCCATCATAGCCTTCGGTTGTAATGCAAACCAACTAAGTAACACAGCAAACACAGAGTCAAAATCCACAGAAAATTCACCCTCAGAAAAAATAGAAACAAACGCCGTTGTTTATTTCGCAAGCGGATGTTTTTGGTGTGTGGAAGCCGTTTTTGAATCCGTAATTGGTGTGGGAGATGTGATTTCTGGCTACAGTGGAGGAAAAAAATCAACAGCAAACTATAGAGAAGTGAGCGCTGGAAGAACAGACCATGCAGAAGCTGTTGCCGTGCATTACGATTCAACTAAAATTGATTATCCGACTTTATTAGAAGTCTTTTTTGGTTCACACGATCCCACAACATTAAATCAACAAGGACCAGATCGAGGAACGCAATATCGAAGTGCTATTTTTTACAGAAATGAAAAAGAAAAAAAATTAGCTAATGAATACATTAAAAAACTATTGAGCGAAAATGTATTTCCTAAAATCACTACAGAAGTTGTCGCTTTCGAAGCGTTTTACCCTGCTGAGGATTATCACCAAAACTATGAAGAGAAGAATCCAAATAATGCTTATGTTCAAAATGTTTCAATTCCAAGATTAAAGAAGTTTCAGAAACAATATCCTGAATTATTAAAATAACTACTTTCTAATTTCTGAATCTGCATCTTTTTCTGTTCTTTTGTTTGAAATGAAAAGGGGAAACAAATTTATAGTACTAACGGGCGTCGGGATTCAAATGATGGTCACTATATTTTTAGGTGCTTATTTCGGAAAAATGTTGGATGAAAAATATCCCGCCGAAAAAAAATGGTTTACAATAGGATTAACACTTTTTGCCGTTTTTGCATCGCTTTATTTAGTCGTTCAACAATTAAAAAGCCTTAACAATGATGAAGATGAGTAAATATTTTTGGGGTTTTGTAGTAACTTCTATCATTTTATTATCGATTTCCTTTTACATTCACTCTGGTTATGTAGCTTTTGAAGATCATTCAATAATGATTCAATCATATATTGCCAATTTTATTTTGGGAATTATCGTTTTTGTCGTCATAGAGCTTTTCAAAAAAACACACACGAATATAATCGGGTTTATTTTTCTCGGCGGTTCACTTTTTAAATTTCTCGTTTACTTTCTATACATCCTTCCAATACTGACGTCAACAGGCGAACTTACTAAATTTAAGTTCCTTGTATTTTATGTCCCTTATTTCATTTGTTTAATGCTAGAGCTTTTATTTTTAGTTCGGCTTATGAATAGAGAAACTAAATAACCAAAAGGTTAAAAAATCAATAAATAATAAGTGAATTTCTTTTCCTTATTAGATTTTAATTTATAGTTTTGCACCGATTTTTACAGGGTCTAAATTTTAAGAAGAAAGATGATTTTAAAGTTTTTTTTTAACACGTTCATTTTGATGATGTTTACCTTCAGCTTATATGCAGAAGAAACGGATTCACATGAACATTCAGAAGAGGAAGGAAGTCTGAAAGAGGAAATTAAAAAAGATATTGATCATCACCTTCAAGATTCACACGATTTTCATTTATTTACAGATGAAGAAACCGGAAAACATTACGGCTTTCCTTTGCCTGTGATTTTATGGGATGAGGGGTTGCACATCTTCTCTTCATCAAGATTTAATCATGGTCACGATCTCGTTGAGTCGAAAGGTAATTTCTATAAAATTTATCACGGTAAAATTTATAAAACGAATGCCGAAGGAACAATCAACTATGATGAAGAACATCATCCAACAAACGCAAAACCAATAGACTTCTCAATCACAAAGAATGTCTTTATGATTATTGCAATCGGACTATTGTTATTCTTAATGTTGCGTACTGCAGCAAAATCTTATAAAAAGCATGGCTATCTACCAAGTGGATTTGGTCGTTTCTTAGAGCCAATCATTCTATTTGTTCGAGATAACATTGCAAAACCAAATATTGGTGAAAAGCATTATAAAAAATACATGGGCTTCCTTTTGACGGTTTTCTTCTTTATATGGTTGGTGAACTTATTTGGATTGACGCCTTTAGGTGTTAATATTACGAACAATATTGCAGTAACATTTGCATTGGCATTGATGGTTTACTTGATTACAACATTTACAGCGAAGAAAAATTATTGGAAACATATTTTCTGGATGCCAGGAGTTCCTGTACCGATGAAAATAGTTTTAGCTCCAATTGAATTGTTAGGAACGATTATCAAACCGTTCTCATTAATGATACGTCTTTATGCAAACATCACCGCAGGTCACATTGTGATCATGAGTATTATCGGGATGATGTTTGTTTTTTCAAGTTGGGTAGGTAGTTCCCTATCTTTTGTTCTAGCAGTTGTGCTAGGATTGTTAGAGTTGTTGGTTGCTGCACTTCAGGCTTACATCTTTACAATGTTATCGGCATTGTATTTTGGTTCAGCTGTGGATGAAGGTGATCATCATTAATTAATATGGATTTATAAACCAAAAATAGAATAGATTATGGAAATTCCAGTAATGGTAGGAGCAGGTTTAATCGTGATCGGTGCCGGTCTCGGTATTGGTAAGATTGGTGGTTCAGCAATGGAAGCTATCGCACGTCAACCTGAAGCTGCAGGTAAAATTCAAACAGCAATGCTTATTGCAGCAGCGCTTATTGAAGGTATTGGATTTGCTGCATTATTTGCAGTTTAAATCACTTAAACGAGAGGATCAGCGGTTGGCTGTTTCCTCTCGTTATTTAGTTTTATAAATTAGAAATTATGGAAAAGTTAATAAACGAATTTTCAATCGGACTGTTTTTCTGGCAAACATTATTGTTTCTGGTTTTACTTTTTCTTTTGCGCAAATTTGCTTGGAAGCCGATTTTAAACGCGGTAAATAGTCGTGAAGAAAATATTCAGGAGGCCCTTGACATGGCTGTTAAGACTAAAGCTGAAATGAAAAAGCTTCAAACGCAAAATGAAAATCTTGTTAAAGAAGCACGAGTTGAGCGCGACCAAATGATTAAGGAAGCAAAAGAAACAAGTAATAAACTTGTGGAAGATTCTAAAAAGAAAGCAAAAGAAGAGGCTGATAAAATCATTGAAAATGCGAGAGTTTCAATCAATTCTGAAAAGAACGCTGCGATTGCCGAACTAAAAGGTCAAGTTGCTTCAGTTGCTTTGGAAATTGCTGAAAAAGTATTGCGTGAAGAACTTTCTTCAAGTGATAAGCAGAAAACATTAGCTTCAAAACTTGCTGAGGACATCAGTTTAAACTAGACGCATGAAAGGATTTAAAGTAGCAGGTAGATACGCACAGTCATTGTTGGAACTCGCTGAAGAGCGCAATTCAACTGATGCTGTATTGAAAGACATGGAATTCTTGATAACCGCGACGAATGAAAGTCGTGATTTTCACGTGTTCTTAAATAGTCCAATTATCAACTCTACTAAGAAAAATAGTATTTTGGATAAAGTTTTTGAAGACTTTCAAGAGCTTTCTATGAGCTTTATTCATCTGATTACCAAAAACCGACGTGAAATGTTGTTACCTTTGATTGCTGAAGAATATTTAGCGAAGGTAAAAGCAATGCGCGGTATTGTTCCTGTTTCAATTACATCGGCAACAGCTTTAGACGCAAAAGTGAAAGAAGCTATTTTGGCAAAGTTGAATAAGGGAATCGAAGGTGAAATTGAATTGAATGAAAAAATTGATGCAGATCTTATTGGTGGATTTGTAGTTAGAATGGGCGACACACGTATTGATGCAAGTGTTTCCAACCAATTAAATGAATTAAAACAACGTTTAACACGATAATTTAGCGAATGTTCGCTAAAAAAAGTTTGAAAAAATGGCAGATATAAAACCAGCAGAAGTTTCTGCAATCTTAAGAGAACAGCTTTCCGGATTTAAGTCGGAAGCAGAACTTCAAGAAGTAGGTACTGTTCTTCAAATTGGAGATGGTATTGCACGTATTTATGGCTTAGGTGGGGTTCAATACGGAGAATTAATTGAATTTGAAGGAGGACTTCAAGGAATCGCACTTAACTTAGAGGAAGATAACGTAGGAGCTGTACTTCTCGGACGTTCTTCTCAAGTTAAGGAGGGTGATACTGTAAAACGTCTTGGTAAAATTGCCTCTGTAAAAGTAGGTGAAGGAATCGTTGGACGTGTTGTGGATACACTTGGTAATCCAATTGATGGAAAAGGTCCAATCGAAGGAGAGCTTTTTGAAATGCCAATCGAGCGAAAGGCACCTGGTGTTATCTTTAGAGAGCCTGTATCTGAGCCGCTTCAAACAGGAATTAAGTCAATTGATGCGATGATTCCAATTGGACGTGGACAACGTGAGTTGATTATTGGTGACCGTCAAACAGGTAAAACTACAGTTGCAGTTGATGCGATTATCAATCAAAAAGAATTTTACGATGCAGGTGAACCTGTATATTGTATATATGTGGCAATTGGTCAGAAAGGATCAACTGTAGCTGGAATTGTTAAGAAATTAGAAGAAGCCGGAGCAATGGCGTATACAACTATCGTTGCTTCAAACGCATCTGACCCTGCACCAATGCAGTTCTTTGCTCCAATGACAGGTGCTGCAATTGGTGAATACTTCCGTGATACGGGAAGACCAGGATTAATTGTATTTGATGATTTATCGAAACAAGCAGTTGCATACCGTGAGGTATCATTGCTGCTTCGTCGTCCTCCGGGTCGTGAAGCTTACCCTGGTGATGTATTTTACCTTCACTCAAGATTATTAGAACGTGCTGCAAAAATCATCAACAATGATACGATTGCATCACAAATGAACGATTTACCAGACGCTTTAAAAGATAAAATTAAAGGTGGCGGTTCTTTAACTGCACTTCCAATTATCGAAACACAAGCGGGTGATGTTTCTGCATATATTCCAACCAACGTGATTTCGATTACTGATGGTCAGATTTTCCTAGATGGTGATTTGTTTAACTCTGGTATTCGTCCAGCGATCAACGTGGGGATCTCTGTATCTCGTGTTGGTGGATCTGCTCAGATTAAATCGATGAAGAAAGTTGCTGGTACATTGAAATTGGATCAGGCACAGTATAGAGAACTCGAAGCGTTTGCTAAGTTTGGTTCTGATTTGGATGCAGCAACAAAAGGTGTACTTGATAAAGGTGCAAGAAACGTTGAAATCTTAAAACAAAATGAAGGTGATCCGTTCCCAGTTGAACGTCAAATTGCAATCATTTATGTGGGTACAAAGGGATTAATTCAAAATGTTCCAGTAACTAAAGTAAAAGATTTCGAAATGGAATATTTGGATTATTTAGATGCAAAGCACAAGGATGTTATGAACGAGCTAAAATCAGGAAAATTGACTGAGAATGCTACTGATACACTTGCAAGAGTAGCTAAAGAGCTTGCTTCTAAATATTAATTCGTTTAATCGAATGCTAATTTTGTAAAAACAAATGGCGAATTTAAAAGAAATAAAAAGTCGTATTACTTCGATCAGCTCGACGATGCAGATTACGTCTGCCATGAAAATGGTGTCTGCTGCAAAGTTAAGAAAAGCACAAGATGCAATTACGCAATTACGACCTTATGCTCAAAAGCTGAAAGAAATACTAGGCAACGTTAGCAGTACTTTGGACTTATCTGAAAACAGATATGCTGAAGAACGCGACGTGAAGAATGTTTTAATCATTGGTATATCTTCGAATCGTGGGCTTTGTGGTGGTTTTAATAATAACATCACAAAACGCATCAACGCACTTTTAAAAACGAAATATCAAGGTAAAAACATTAAAATTCACACCATTGGTAAAAAAGTGAATGATGCTTTTAAAAATGGAGACCTAGTTATTCATCCTGAAGGATTAGGTGAGCCAGAAGATATGTTTAACGATTTAACCTTCGACCGTGTTGCAAGTCATGCTGAATATGCGATGGATGCATTTTTAAAAGGTAAATTTGACGAAGTTGTTGTTGTTTACAATCAATTCAGAAACGCTGCGATTCAAGAAGTTCAAGCGGAGCAACTTTTACCAATTGAGCCAGCTGAAAAAACAGATGAAGCAAGTTCTGGTGATTATATTTTCGAGCCTTCAAAAATTGAAATTGTTCGTGATATAATTCCTAAGACATTAAAACTACAGTTGTTTAAAGCAATTCTGGATTCACACGCCTCAGAACACGGTGCTCGTATGACAGCGATGCACAAAGCAACTGATAATGCAAGTGAACTTAAAAAGGATCTTACATTGCAATATAACAAAGCGAGACAAGCCGCGATTACAAACGAAATTTTGGAAATTGTTGGTGGTGCAGAAGCGTTGAACGGATAGTAATATCGTTACAGTATAATTGAAAAGGGTGTCCATATAGTTGGATGCCCTTTTGTTGTTTAAACAACCTTTTTTAATGTTTTCTCGTTTATACATTAGGGCACGGATGTTAATTGATTACATTAGACCCTTCACTTATTATAAGCACACTTATGAAAATTATTTGTAAAGCATTATTTACCACCCTTATACTATTAAACTTCTCATTATTTTCACAACAAGAAAGCGGATGGTGTGGTTTTGATCATGTTTTAGAACAAAAAGAACAGCAAAATCCAAATTACTTAGAAGAAATCTCTGAGAAAATACAGCAAAATCGATTAGAATTCTCAGAAAACCCATCAACTAGAGCAGCAATTTATACAATTCCAGTTGTTTTTCATATCATCCATGACGGTGGAGAAGGAAATATTTCAATGGAACAAATTCAAAGTGGAATTGACGTAATGAATGAAGACTTTGCTGCATTAAATGGTGATGCAAATCAAATTCGAAATGATGCTGATGCTCCTTTTGCTCCATTACACGCAGATGTTCAAGTAGAATTCAAACTGGCTAAAATAGATCCTAATGGAAACTGTACAAATGGAGTTCAAAGAAAACTTGCGCCACATTTAACAGAGAATGCCGGAGAGGATTGTAAGTCATCAGCAAATGGTGGACTAGACGCATGGCCCAACGATTCTTACATGAATATATGGGTTGTAAATTCGATAGAAACGATGGGTCAAGGCACAACCTTAGGGTATGCTTATCTTCCATACACTTCGTGGGGAAGTGGTCATGGAATTCTTAATCGACATGATAGAATTGGTAATATTGGAACTGCCCAAAGTTTCGGTGGCAGAACGTTAACGCATGAGATGGGTCACATTTGTGGGCTTTTTCATACCTTTAATGATGGTTGTCATTCTGGAGACTGTGAAACTGAGGGTGATTTTATATGCGACACACCACCAGCAGAACAGCTATTTGGCTGTCTTTCAAGCAACAACTCATGCAACGATATACCAATAAACGATTACTATGGATTTGATGCCTTTGATATGAACGAAAACCATATGAGTTATACTTCTTGTAGAAAAATGTTTTCAGAGGGTCAAAAGGCATTGATGCAAAATAATTTTGAATCAATTCCAAATTTTATTTCTCTAACTTCTACTTCAAACATAGCTGCTACAGGTGTAAACGAGCCAGATGTTATTTGTGCTTCAGCGTTTTCCGCAAGTAAAAAAGTAGTGTGTATAGGAGAAGCTGTAGACTTTACTGACCTTTCTTATCATGGAGCAATTGATTGGGAATGGACTTTTCAAGGAGGAACTCCTGGGAATTCAACAGATGAAAATCCTACTATTACTTATGATGCTCCAGGACTGTATGAAGTTTCTCTTCAGGTTTCAGACGGAACAAACACATTAAATGAAACAAAAACCAGTTATATCAGTGTTTTAGAAAGTGGTGAGCAACTACCATATTATGAAGATTTTGAATCGGTAACAAACTTGGAAGATGACTTCTGGGTTGTAAACAATTTTAATAATAATGAATCATTCAAGATTGGTAATGTAGGGTTATCAGGAACTAAAAGCGCGATGTTATCAAATTATGGAGAAGCACAGGGAGGGATAGACGAATTGATTACATCACCAATTGATCTATCCAGCATTACAGATGAGGTGACGCTTTCATTTCGATATGCTTATAGAAAAAGATCGTCAAACAACGAAGAATGGTTAAGAATTTTTATAAGTAATAATTGTGGAGACACTTGGATCCAAAGAAAAACACTCTATGGGGATAATTTGGGAGAATTAGTTGAAACTTCAGCGTGGGAGCCTTCATCAGAAAATGATTGGGTTACAGTGCACATGACAAACATAACAAGTTCTTACTGGGTAGATAACTTTCGCGCAAAGTTTCAATTTGAAAACGATAACGGAAATAACTTCTTTATAGATGATATAAATATTTATCAAGGTTCAACTTCAGATGATGTGGTTGTTGGATTAGATGAAATAACTACAGAAATTGCATTGTTAAATGTTTATCCAAATCCTGCGGAAGACGTCCTCAATGTGAACTTTTCACTTCCAGTAAATGAAAAAATAAACATTTCAATTGTTAATACAACTGGACAGAAGTTGCTTCAAAAATCAATCAATGGAAACAGTGGAAATAATATTGTGGTTGTTAATACAGACAGTATTTCAGCAGGCGTCTATTTTGTAAAAGTAAGCAACTCAAATGGTATCTCAACTCTGAAAAAGATAGTTATTCGTTAATAATCATGGAACAAGGAGCGTTTTAATCAACATATATTACCGTTTAAATAATGAATTCTACATTTCGTTGATAATTCAGTATCTTTATGACGCTAAAATAAATTTAAACCCAAATATGAAAAAACTTTTATTTACACTTTCTCTATTTATAGGGATTTCTTTGATGAGTGTTTCCCAAAATGTGGATCCTTGCCATCAAGTTGAAGAAACCGAAAAATTTTTAGAAACACTTTCTACTTCTGAAAGACAACAATATGAAATCGATCAGCAAGAATATCAACAAAGATTAGATAACTATATTCAGGATCACCCAGAAATTGCAACAAATTCTGGATCAAGAGCGGTACAATATACTATACCTGTTGTGTTTCACATTATTCACGAAGGTGGGCCTGAAAACATTTCAAATGAACAAGTTGAAGATTGTATTAGAATTATGAATGATGATTATCAAAAAATGAATTCTGATGCTGGTAATGTTCAAAGTGAGTTTTTATCAATAGTTGCTGATGCAGAAATTGAATTTAAACTTGCTAAAAAGGATCCTTATGGTAATTGCACCAATGGTATAACGCGAACTTTTTCAAGTGCAACGCATGACGGAGACAGAGTTTCAGCTGCTGAAAACGAACATGGATATTGGCCAGGTGATGAATATTTGAATGTTTTTGTAGGCGCAGATATTGGTGGTGCAGCTGGTTATACTTATCGTCCAAGTGGCTGGATAGGTGATGCTATGGGAGATGGAATTCATGTTTTACATACTTATGTTGGAAGCATCGGCACCTCTTCAGTTGGAACAAGTCGAACAATGACGCATGAAGTAGGACATTGGTTAGATTTACCGCATACTTGGGGAGATTCTAATAATCCAGGGATTTCGTCAAACTGTAACGATGATGATGATATAGACGATACACCGACCACAATTGGTTGGACAAGTTGCAATTTAAATAATCCGAACACCTGTAGTCAAGACAATGCTTACTGGGGCTTTGACCAAATTGATAATGTGGAGAATTATATGGAGTATTCTTATTGTTCAAAAATGTTTACAGTTGGTCAAAAAGCGAGAATGCATGCTGCGTTAAATGATTATGTTGCAGGAAGAGATAATCTTCATACAGCACAAAACCTTAACAATACAGGTGTAAACGACCCCGATGTAATGTGTAAAGCACAATTCGAAGGTGACCAACAGGAAATATGCCCAGGTCAAACAGTTTCATTTACAGATTATTCATACCACGAACCATCAGGGTGGAATTGGCAATTTCCAGGTGGTACTCCTTCTTCCTCAACAGATCAAAACCCAAATGTAGTATACAATACTCCAGGTGTTTATGAAGTAACTTTAACAGCTACAGATGGTACAAACAATGATACTGAAACTAAGACTTCTTATATAACAGTTTTAGACAATGGAACAACATTGCCTTTTTTAGAAGATTTTGAGAGTTATTCAAACTTATCTAATTCTCCTTGGTCAGTAAAAAATCCAAATGGAAATGGGTTTGAGCTTGAAAACAGTATTGGACATACAGGTTCTAAATCTGTACGTCTTGACAACTTTGGTCAACAACCCGAAAGCCTTGACAATTTATATTCTTCTCCAATAGATTTATCCTCTATTTCAGACGAGGTAACAATGTCGTTTAGATATGCTTACCGTAAAAGATCATCAAACAACAGTGAGTGGCTAAGGGTTTTTATCTCTAACAATTGTGGAGAGGCATGGGCTCAAAGAAAAACACTTCAGGGTGATAATTTAGGAGATAAAATTGAAACAAGTTCTTGGGAACCAACATCTCAAGACGATTGGGTAACAGTTCACTTGACAAACATTACGAGTGCTTATTGGGTAGATAATTTTAGAGCTCGTTTCGAGTTTGAGTCGGATGGAGGAAATAACTTCTTTATTGATGACATCAATATTTATAGCGGTGGCCCAAGTGGATTAAGTGTGTCGGAAGAAAATTTGGTAAAACACTTAAAAGTTTATCCAAACCCAGCGACAGACGAAGCAAATGTTAAATTTAATGTTGAAAACACTCAACCAGCTACTGTGGAGGTTTTAAACGCTGTAGGACAGGTTGTTAGTGAGAGCACAATCAAAGCACAAACAGGTGAAAACTTAGTTATGTTAAACACTTCGAAATTAGAAAGTGGTGTGTACATGATACGCGTAAGCATTGACGGTATTCAACAAGTAAAACGTTTGGTGATAAAATAAAATACGTTCAATAAACTATTAAAAACGAGCTATCACTTGATGGCTCGTTTTTTTTATGAATTAATTTTAGGTATTTTCTTCTTAAAGCAGGTGGAACTTATACGTAATATTTATCTTTGCATACTTTAATTGAATATTTTACAACTATGAGTACAACATCGCTTTCAGATCAGGAAATACTTCGAAGAGAAACGTTGCAGAAATTACGTGATTATGGTATTGATCCATATCCAGCTGCACTTTATCCAGTTTCGCATTTATCAAAAGAGATAAAAGAAAACTATAAAGAAGGCGAAAAAGTAATCGTCGCTGGTCGTTTGATGCGGAGAAAAATTCAAGGAAAAGCATCTTTTGGTGATCTTCAGGACTCTACTGGAAGAATTCAATTGTATTTTAATCGCGATGAGATTTGCACAGGCGAAGATAAATCAATGTACAATGACGTATTCAAAAAAATGCTTCATTTAGGAGATTTTATAGGTGTTGAAGGGACTATTTTTAAAACACAAGTTGGTGAGATTTCAGTGATGGTGAAAGATTTCAAAATGCTTTCCAAATCTGTAAAACCATTACCGCTTCCTAAAACAGATAGTGAAGGAAATGTACACGATGCTTTTACTGATCCCGAACAAAGATACCGCCAGCGGTATGTTGATTTAGTTGTAAACCCTCAGGTTAAAGAAATATTCGTTAAAAGAACGAAACTCTTCAACGCCATGCGTCAGTTTTTTAATGATGCAGGCTATATGGAAGTAGAAACACCGATTTTACAATCAATACCTGGAGGAGCCGCAGCAAGACCGTTTGTTACTCACCACAATGCGTTAGACATTCCACTTTACATGCGTATAGCCAACGAATTGTATCTAAAAAGACTCGTTGCTGGTGGTTTTGACGGTGTATATGAGTTCTCAAAAAATTTCCGTAACGAAGGAATGGACAGAACGCATAATCCAGAGTTTACAGCGATGGAAATCTATGTTTCGTACAAGGATTACAACTGGATGATGGAATTTACAGAGCAGCTACTAGAGCATTGTGCAATGGCTGTAAATGGAACGACGGAGACAACTTTTGGCAAACACAAAGTAGATTTTAAAGCCCCATACAAAAGAATCACAATGCGCGATTCTATATTGGAGTTTACAGGGTTTGATATTTACGGTAAATCAGAAGATGAACTAAGAGCTGCTGCAAAATCCATGAAAATTGAGGTAGACGAAACAATGGGTAAAGGAAAACTCATCGATGAAATCTTTGGAGAAAAATGTGAAGGAAATTATATACAGCCTACCTTCATTATTGATTACCCAAAAGAAATGTCTCCGCTTTGTAAAGAACACAGAGAAAATCCCGATTTAACAGAACGTTTTGAATTGATGGTGTGCGGTAAAGAAATTGCCAATGCTTATTCAGAGTTGAATGACCCCATCGAGCAACGTATTCGTTTTGAAGAGCAGGTAAAACTCGCCAAAAAGGGAGATGACGAAGCAGGAGAGTTTATCGATCAAGATTTCTTACGCTCATTGGAATACGGAATGCCCCCAACATCAGGTTTGGGAATCGGTATGGATCGATTGATTATGTATTTGACGAATAATCAGTCTATTCAGGAAGTACTTTTCTTTCCTCAAATGCGGGTAGAGAAATTTGAAGAAGCCGGACCTGAGTTAAAGGAAAACGAGCAATTAATCATTGATATACTTCAAAAGGAAGAAAAAATGGACCTCAATGTTTTGAAAGAAAAGACCGGTTTAAGTAATAAGCAGTGGGATAAAGGGTTGAAAGGTTTGAGAAAACACGATTTGATTAAAGTGGAGAAATTTGGGGAGGATTTGAAGATAGAGGTGGTTTAGGTTTTACTTAATTCTCGTTTTTTTCTTTCATTTTCAGAAAATTCACAGGTGTCATAACAGCAATTGACGAATTTCTATAATCTTTTGTGTTTCTGGTAATTATTGCATTCAAGCCTTTAATTGTCAATGCAGATGAATATTGAATAGAATCTTCGTAATCCGAAAAATTGTTTTTAAATGCTTGGATGATTTCCTTTTTGGTCGTCCCTACAATTTCTGTCATTTCAGTTAATAACTCAATAACTTCAATTGTTTTTTTGTGTCCTAAAAACCTCCTTACGATATAGTAAATGTTATTAATGCTGACAGCAGATAAATATAGTTTTACATTTCCTTGCTCATTAAGCTCAAAAATTTCACTTGCCGGATTTGCGTGAGGCTCTCTATCTGTGAAAAAGTCAATGACTATGTCCGAATCAATAAAAAGTTTATACATCATATTTTTTTGAAAGCTCTTCGGTTAAAATTTGTTTGTAGTCAAAATTGTTTTCGGTTTTAAGAATCCCCCTAAGTTTCCGAACCTTTGGTGAAAGTTGCTTTTCCTTGATTTTCACTCTTTTTACAGTTACAAACTTGAAATAGTTCTCGACCAATTCAGAGAGGCTTTGTCCTTTTTCCTTTGCATATTCCTTTGCAATTTTGATAACCTCTTTTTCTATTGTCAAAGTTAATTTAGTACTCATATTATTTTCTTTTTAACAAAAATACGTGTTTATTTTTAATTTTGCAACACGTATTTGTAAATGAGAGGAACTAAAGGATGTATTCACGAGTCTAGAGTAATTTCAGTGAAGTAGGTCAAAATAATCATACAACTAACCAAATTCTAACGACCTAAATCAACTATTTAACAAAACCTGTCCACAAAAGCCTTCCCCGTATTACTTTATTCAACATAAGGAAAGCAGATCACTAAATAATCACTAAATTTGCCAAATTAATTCTTGGGTCAAATTAGCAACTGAGAAATTATCGAAAAAGACACATGAGCATCGGAGGCAAAATCAAAGATTACGTTCTATTTACGAAGTTTAGACTGTCGTTTTCGGTGATCATTTCTGCGCTTTCTGGATTTTTATTTGCGGGTGGTGGAACAGGTCTTGAAGTATTTTATTTACTCGTGGGTGGAATTTTGGTTACTGCGGCAAGTAATGGCACCAATCAAATTATTGAACGCAAGTTAGATGTTTTGATGAATCGTACAAACAAACGCCCACTTCCGCAAGGAAAGATGAGTGTTTTGGAGGCGGTGATTGTCGTTGTTATCAGTCTTGCCGTGGGTACATGGATGCTGTATCAACTCAATCTAAATTCAATGATACTAGGGCTTCTCGCCTATATTTCCTATGCTTTTATTTATACGCCATTAAAACGGGTGACTCCTTGGTCTGTAATTGTTGGCGCTTTTCCAGGGGCAATTCCACCGATGTTGGGTGCTATTGCTGTAACGAATGAGTTTGGTCCAATGCCAGGCGCACTATTTTTCGTTCAATTTGTTTGGCAACTCCCTCACTTTTGGGCAATCGCATGGATTTCACATGATGATTATCAAAAAGCAGGGTTTTACTTATTGCCATCTGGTTCTGGAAAATCTAAAACTTCAGCATTTAGAATAGCGTTTTCTGCCCTTATGTTAATTCCTTTTACGCTTTTCCCATGGGTGCTTGATATGGTTGGCACTTTCAGTGTCATGGCGGCTTCAATTTTAGGGTTGTTGTTTTTCCTTCTCGCGTATAAACTTTATTTAACACTTGAAGATAAAGACGCAAAAAAATTGATGTACGCCTCTTTTATATATTTACCACTTATTCAATTTGTGTATGTAATTGACAAATACTTCTTTTTTACAAACCCTTAACTTGATTTGTAATAGAAAAGAAGATTAATTTTGAATAAAAAAAATTGAGATGAAAGATAAATTTGAAGATTCCTACAGCCCTGAGGTGGTTGAAAAATCTAAGAAAAATTTAGTATGGGTGACTGTATTCAGTATAGGGATGCTTTTTGCAGGTCTAACATCTGCTTATATTGTATCCATGGGAGACAGCTTTTGGATTAAAGTGGCTTTGCCCAATGCCTTCTATATTAGTACGGCGATTATTGTTTTGAGCAGTATCACCTTGTTTTTATCTGTTCGTGCAGCAAAATCTAAAAACACAAGTCAAGCTAAATTATTTGTTTCACTCACACTGATCCTTGGAATTCTTTTCGGTGTTTTTCAATTTTTGGGATATCAAAAGCTAGTTGATGATGGTGCTCATTTTGTCACTCGAATAATTGTGAGTGATGGACGTTATGGTGATTATTTTGAAATTAAGAAAAAGGGCACGTATTTAGAAGTCGAAAACAATCAATATGTTTTTGAGGGGGAAAAGTTAAAAGGAAAAGACCTTGAGAGCCTCCAAAATTTCGCTAAACAATTTTTAGTGAAGGATAAAAACAATTTAGAGGGTATAGATTATGGTGATTATACATTGCACTATAATGGAGAGCCGTTAGCTTTGGTTGATAGTCGATTGATATTTCCCAATGGTGAAAAATTGGAGCTGCTTGATTATGAGCGCTTACAATCACTTTCAAGAAATATAGTGGACAATCGCGCGGACTTTTTTATGCGTGGCGAAATGGGCAAAGAATTTAAACTTTTATACAATGGTAAAGAGTTAGAATACAAAAACCGAAAACTATTAATTGATGGTCAAGAATTGAGTAATAATTTCCAAAATAAGTTGCTCAGAGGGAATAAAGATACAAGTACAGCCTATTTTTACATTATAACTATTCTACATTTACTTCATGTTGTTGCTGGAGTGATTTGGTTATTAATCATGACAAAACGCTCATTTACAGCGGAAATAGTAGAAAAAAACGCCTTATCATTAAGAGCGGGTTCAATATTCTGGCACTTTTTAGGTGTTTTATGGATATATTTATTACTATTTTTGCTTTTTATTCATTAAACTTGCAAAAAACTCTTAAAAATGTCAGGACACGCTTCTAAAGAAATTGATACTACTGCGTCTTGGGGAGGGAAAGTTTCTCCTTTCAGCGTAAGTTATGGTAAATTAATGATGTGGTTCTTCCTCGTTTCGGATGCCTTAACGTTTGGTGGATTACTCGTTGCTTATGGATATACACGATATACCTTTGATGGTATGTGGCCAATTGGGGAGGAAACTTTCGAGGCACTTCCTTTCTTAGGAAATGGATTCCCTCTGGCTTATGTTGCATTAATGACCTTTATCTTGATCGTTAGTTCTGTTACGATGGTGTTAGCTGTTGAAGCTGGACACAGAATGGACAAGAAAGGCGTGATAAAATGGATGTTAGCTACGATTATCGGAGGATTTTTCTTCGTTGGTTCTCAAGCTTGGGAGTGGAGTCACTTTATCCACGGAACTAAGTTTGGAAGCGTAATGTTAAATGATGGCTCTAGTGCTGTAGTAAAAGGTGAGTTTGGAAAAATTGAAAGCTTTGAAGTAATTAAGGCGGGAGCTCACTCACCCAAAGAAGGAGAATTAATCACAAACGAAAATATTTCAGCAGAGGATGGTGACTTGATGCACGCATTTCAACATGCTGCTGAAGCTGGTCATTTAGAAGGGAGTAACGCAACTGACTTAAAGATTCATTTACACGATGGAACTATTGCAAAAGTAAATCGAGCTGCAGACAAAGATTTAGAATTACTAGTGAAGCAAGCAGGGACAAAACATGCAGTTTCATTACCAGCAGATGAAGATACAAGAATAAAAGGAGAAGAGGCTACGAGTCTTTACTATGAAGCACTTACTGAAGGGAATGTTATCTATGGAGCAAACATGGAACAAAACGAATACGGACCACAACAATACGGTCAGTTCTTCTTCTTTATTACAGGGTTTCACGGATTCCACGTTTTCTCAGGTGTGATTATAAACATTTTGATTTTCATTGGTGTATTAAGAGGAATTTATCACAAAAGAGGCCATTACGAAATGGTTGAAAAAACTGGACTTTACTGGCACTTTGTCGATTTAGTATGGGTATTTGTATTTACATTCTTCTACCTCATCTAGTTGAAACTTTATTTTGAACAAAATTAATTATACGATATGGAAAGAGACGACGTAATAGAATATTCCTTAGACACTCATCATTCAGAAGAGGAAGGAAAGAAAATCAGAAAGAAAATTTGGTTTGTAACAATATTACTAACAGTTGTTACAGCTGTTGAGGTAATGCTTGGTGCAATGGTTAAGCAAGGAAGTAGCATGTGGCTTACGGTGAAAGTGCTTTTTATAGTGCTTACTTTACTAAAGGCAGGATATATTGTTCTTACATTTATGCACTTAGGAGATGAAAAGAAAGCTTTAAAATGGATGATACTATTACCGTACTTCATTTTTATAGTTTACCTTATGTTTATCTCATTCACTGAGGCGATCGCTGTAGGTGAACAGATGTAAAAAAAATTAAAAAAATATTAGCGTGGCTAAAAAATTTAATAAAGCCGGTCTATTAAAACCTTTACTAATGATAGTTTTGGTTTTTGGACCGGCTCTTTTTTTGATACTTATTTCTGTAAATAAATGTGAACATAAGTTCCAAGAACTTTCCAGTTATGGCTCACTGGGAGAATATGAGTTTGTCAATTCAGAAGGTAAAACAATTAATCACAAAACGCAGAAGGATAAAATAACTTTATTCACAACGATCCAAACAAGTTGTCCCGAAGAATGTGCCATTGCTTTAGCTAAATTCAACTTGTTGTTGTATCAAGATTATCGAAAAAATCAAAAAAACTTAGGGCATGTTAAGTTTGTGTCCATCGTTACAGATGAGGAAGGAAACCCTGTGGATAATCTCGATAGAATAGTTTATACACTGAATGATATGATTCAAGGGTTTGATCCAAAAATATGGAATATTGTTACAGGCGATCCCAAACAAGTTTACGATATTGAAAGCAACGGTATCAATCTGTACGAGCAAAAAACGGACACAGCTTTTGCAGGAAAACCCTATTTAGAAACTTTATTACTTGTTGATAAAGACAATGAGCTCAGACTTGTTCGAAGGGGTAATCAAGAAGGATACATTAGAGATTTTAAACAGCATGTTGCATTACTTCAAAAGCAATATGACAAAGCTGAAAAGAAAGCAAAAGATAATGAATAGATTTAAAACACTAATGACTTTTTTTTTAGTAATCCTATTTTTCTCTTGTGAAGAGGAAAAAAAAGACAAGTCAGGCTTGCCTTTTATTGGGCAACATGATGTTGTTTATGAAGCAACCGAGAATCATGAAGTAGGAGACACCATTTTTCACAAGGTTCCAGGTTTTAAATACTTGACACAAGACTCAACGTGGTTATCATCTAAAGACATTGATGATAAGGTTTGGATTGCAAAGTTCTTTTTTACACATTGCCCTACAATTTGTCCACCAATGACCTCTGCAATGAAAGAAGTGACTAAGGAATTATCAAGTTCTTCAGATGAAATTATTTTTCTTTCATTTTCAATAGATCCGGATAGAGATACACCAAAACGGTTAAGAACTTATATCAACCGTCATGAAATCAATGCAAAGAACTGGTATTTTCTTACAGGAGATGAGGCCAAAACGCATGAATTGGGTGTGAAAGGGTTTAATATCCTTGCTCAAGCAGATAAAGAAGCGCCAGGAGGCTTCGCCCACAGTCCTAATTTTGTATTGGTTGATAGCGATCAACACATAAGAGGAATTTACGATGGATTAAACCCTGACGAAAGAAAACGATTAATAAAAGACGTTAACAAACTCCTAGAGCATGAATAGAGACACGCCAAGCCTTCAAAAAGTAAAGCAATTCCGAAAATGGATCATTGCCTTGTCAATTGTAATACCCTTAGCCGTTGCGCTTCTATTTGGAATTAAAATTGAAGGAGTTGATTTCTCATTTCTACCGCCAATTTATGCAACAATAAATGGAATTACAGCGGTAGTTTTAATAGCGGCATTGGTTGCAATTAAAGCAAAAAACATAAACCTACATCAGCGCCTTATTCAAACAGCATTATTGTTGTCGTTATTATTTCTAGTCGCATACGTTCTTTACCACATCACCTCGGATAGCACACCCTATGGAGGCGAGTGGTCAACACTGTACTTTATAATATTGATTTCACACATTGTATTGAGTATTGTTGTCATTCCAATTGTATTATTCACGTATCTTTTTGCTTGGCAAGGTAATTTTGAACGCCATAAAAAGTGGACGCGATTTGCTTTTCCTATATGGCTTTATGTTGCTATAACAGGGGTGGTTGTTTATTGGATGATTTCTCCTTTTTATTAAACAAATAATGGTCTTAGGCTGTTCTTTAACAAACTAATTGGATTATCAAGCTAGTCGAATTGATTAAATTAGTTAGTGTATATTAATGCTTAGACATAAGAAGTAAGATTTTAGATGTTAAACTTTTCTACTTCCCTAATAGGGTTGACCGTTTTGGTTAACAATCTTGAATAAAGTAAAACCAAGCAAAAGGGACAGTGATGTGTGAATACGGTTTAAAATCTAACATCTATAATAAGTTCATACGCTAACCTAAGACAAATTTCATATTTACGACTTAAGTTGGTAGCCCAAACAAACTAATTTCATGTATCAATTAAAAAGAACTCAATTAGTAAAAACAGATCTTCAAACCTGCTGGAACTTCTTTTCTTCCCCAAAAAACCTAAAAATAATCACTCCAGACTATATGGGGTTTGACGTAAAAGTTAACCTCCCTGAAACTATGTACGAAGGGCTAATGATAGAATATACTGTTAAACCATTTTTAGGTATTCCTATGAATTGGGTTACAGAAATAAAGTACGTACACGACAAAAAATTCTTTGTAGATGAACAACGTAGTGGCCCATACAAAATGTGGCATCACGAGCACCACTTCAAAGAAGTAGCTGATGGCGTTGAAATGACAGACATTGTAAGCTACGAATTACCATTGGGAGTTTTGGGGAGGATAGCACATCCTATAGTTGTCAAAAAGAAACTAAAAGAAATTTTTAATTATCGTTTTAGTAAAGTTGATGAAATTTTTGGATAAGGATAAGTTTTCTACCTTTTTTGACTTAAAAAGCTATTGAACTTTACTAGTTCTCTAACAAATGATTAGAACTTGATTATTTTAAAAGTTCATATATCATTATTTTAAATGCCTATCGGGATGTTTACCAGTTAAATATAGCTTCTTCAATTTTACTAATGTACGATTATAACTGTTATTTTTCCCCAGTTTTAACCGCACAAAGTGCCGACCGTTCGGTAAAGCACGCCATGTTTGCGCAAAGCACGCCATGAAATCCCCTTTGCGACCCTTGCGCCTCCTTAGCGACCATTACCGAATGGTCGGTACTTTGCGTGCTGTTAAAAACTTACTGGTAAAGTATCCGATAAGCAATTTATTTTATTTTTCTTTGAAGCCCAATACAAAAATAATGTCTCATTGATTTTGTCACTTTGGGAAATTCATCAAATTCATTCGAAAATCCGAAATAATAAGAATACTGTGGTGATATTGCCAATTTATCGGAAATATTAAAATCATAGGCAACTCTCCCACGAAGCCCAAAATAAGTTTTAGAACTATACCTTTCATACTTATCATTCAAATTATAGCTCCAATTAGACTGACCCATAAGCCAACCGCTGTTTGTTCCACTATAACTCTCACTAATCAGTCTAGAAAGTTCAAAACCAAAATTCAAATTAATCCTGTCTATAATTTTGAAGTTAATTGGAAACACACCTAGTGAAATAATGGACTTATCAACCTTTGCGTTTGTTGTATATCCACCACCTAATCCGCCTTCACTTGCTGTCAATTTTCCTACGTAATTATCAAAGCTTAATGTAAATCTTAAAGTCATCCAATCAACTTTAATGTTTTCAATTCCAATTCGAAATGTATAACCATAATCAGATTCATATGAGGAGCTAAAGTGTCCTTCGTTTTGTTGAAAATCATAAAAGTTATTATTGTTAAAACCACCAATTATCTCAATGTTTTGGGAAAACCCTGTCAAACTGCTTAAAAAAATTAATCCATTTAATATTTTTTTCATTTGGATAGTTATTAAGGTTTTGTCTTTATTGTCAAGTTGTTGAATTTGATTAAGCTTCTTTTAACCTGCATTATTCATCAAAGTTTTCATCTCTATAATACAACTTTGTTGTACGCATAAAGTTATTACATTCTATGGTCTAAAACAAGTTTTATATATTTACTTACTTTCGTTTTAGTGATTAAACTGGTATTATTTTTATACGCATCAATTTTAAATTATTATCCGAATGTATGTACATCGAACATATGATATAATCCATAATGCATCCAAGCAATCAAGGCATTTATCATAAAAAGTGCAAAGTACCACATTTTTAACTCAGCCTTTTTATCAGAAGGTACTGTTTTAAATATACTTACAATAAGTAATGAGAAGCCGAAGGATATGTAAGAACAATAAATAAAAAACTCAGAATATTTCTGTATAAGAAGAGGAGTGTATTCTATTAAAAACAAAAAGAAATAGAGGATAAAATAAATCAATAGATTAATTCCAATCAAGATATTTGATAGAGTTTTTGCTTTTGTATTGACAATGTTTTCTTTAGGATCTAACATATATAAATCACATTCAATTTTATTTAAGTATTTACAAAACTACTCAAGTCAGTACTTTGATATGACCTAGGAGTACTTCTATTGCGTATAACGTTTTTTGTATAAAATAGCATTTAGTAATACTGAATATCTCTTAATAAGAGTGAATAAGGAGTCCCCTTGTAAAACCTAACTGTTTTGATCACATTATCTTTGTCATCATATGTGTAGTCATACCTCTCGAAGATAGAATTATCAAATTTGCTATAATCTCTCTTTGATATCAGGTTTCCTTTATGATCATATTTAAAAGTCTGCTTTCCCTCTAAGACATCGTCTCGGGAATAACTTAATCGTGATGTTAAGTTACCCATATCGTCATATGAAATAATTAATTTTTTAACAAGTGTGTCACTTGAATCATATTTATAATATTTTATTAGGTTTTCGTTAGTATCGTAAAAATAGATCGACTTTTCAAATGAATCCCCTTTATAGATAATACTATCCTTTTGAGTTAAGTTCCAATCTTTATCATAATGATATACTGATTTTCCATTTAAGCTACTATCAGCATTATATTTATTGACTTCAGTAAGGTCTTGATTTGTATTATAATTATAACTCTCTATAGTATTTAAACTACCAATTGGACTGAACATAATTTTACCGATTAGATTTCCCTTATGATCATAATTGAACTCCTCTTTGATATCAATTTTACCAAGAAAAATATATTCAGTTAAATTACCTTGATCAAATTTTCGAGTTATTTCAGATCTTAAACTGCCATCGGCATTATATGAATTTTGTTTAATCAAGTTTCCAATTGTATCATATATGCTAGTGAATTTTAAGTATGAACTACCATCTGAATTAGTTATTTCCTGTTCAATCACGTTGCCATACTCATCAAGGTTGATATTTGTACTTAAAACTAAATCACCGTTATCATTATATGTTTTTTTATTAATGAGGTTTCCATTAATATCATATTTAAAAATAATTTTCTTGACTATTTCGTCTTGTGAATTATAAGTTATATGGCTTTTCACTCTACCATTTTCATTATATGTAAAAACAGATTTTATTCGCTTTTGATTTCTATCAAATTCATTAGACTCTAGTAAATTACCTCTTTCATCGTATGTATAGGATTCTTCTTTTAATAACTGACCTTTCTTTAATTCATCAGCATCTTTTTCTGCCTTATAAAATTTCTCACTTACAAAACGAACCCTTCCGTTGAGCCCTTTTTCTTTCAAGGAGTTAATCTGAGCATTTGTTAAGATTGGAATGGATAAGAAAAAAATGATTGGAGTTAATCTCGAAGTAAAATCTAATGAATAATTTAGAGCTCTTCGAAGATAGGATGAGACACTATTATTTTCGAAATCCAAGATATTTATGCGTATCTGAATAATTGACATTGATGTTATATTCTTATTAAATATTTTTTAAAAATAAAGTCTTTCATTTTACAAGGTTGTGCATAACGTTTTTCAAATAGGCGCATGCGACTACCACGTATGAACGTTCGCCGCTTGGGCTTATTTGATGTTATACGCATTTAATCCTTGTAAAATACTAGGAGTTTGCTGTTCTCTTCAATTCTCGGTTCAATTTTCTTGATATCAAACTCCTTAAAATCATCAAACACATCTTCTTTCAGGTAGATAAATAGATCTACTTTTGAAGGTTCGTTGAATAAAGTAAACTTTTGAACGCCATCTGTATGAGACCAAACATTCCAATTTATATTTTTAAAATCATTTGAATACGTTTTGATGTAACTTTTAATGTTTTCTTCAATGGTCAGCGCGGTATCTAGTTTTATATTTACTACGGTATATCCATCATAGTAAATGCGAGGTAATCTTGAACTTTTACAAATATCCCAAGATTCAGAATTCTCTAAATATGAAACGATTACGTTTTCTGAAAAAATTTTGCTTTTATCATCTCTATATTTATCTGGAAAGCTATTCAGCGTATCAACTCGTATTCGGCTATCTGGTTGAAAAAGAACCTCAAGATCCCGACAGTTTATTTTTGAAATATTACACTGTGAGTTAAGTTTATTCAAATAATTCAGTTCGTGTCCATTATAGGAGTAAAAGAAAACATCGAAATCACAAAAATGAACAATCTCTGGCAATAATGGATTTCTTAATTCATAAAAATCATTTTTTACTCTTCGAATGAAATTAGTATCACTATATATTCTATGTCCAAGATCCTTTGCCATTTGAGTTTGAGGATTTCTGGTGAATACTACGAGCGAGGTCGAATCATTAATTTTTAATTTATCATCGAAAAAATAGTCTTTATAAACAGCCCTCGAAGTATCATCTGGCAGGTCAAATTCCGGTATAGGCGCCAAGGTATCCTGTCCTAGCGAATGAAGAGAACAGGTAATAAGAAAGATTAATATTTTAAGTGTGTTCGTCATTGCAAATAACCTTCCGCCCGCTGGCTTCAGCAATTTCTCACTAACCTTGCCAAAAAGCATTTACCTTGCTAATTTACAAAAACTTTTCTACGAAGTAATTAAATTGTTGAAGCTAGCGGGATGTTATGGTCTGTCTGCCTAAGCTTTGGGTAGTCCTACTCGGTCAAGTATTTCGTTTGCTTTCTTGAGTTTTTTAGGAAAAAGAATCTTACCTCGGAATTTTTCGAGTTTACTGTCAATCTTAACGATCGGAGTTTTTTTCTTATTTAAATCTTTTGGATCCATAGTACAAATTTAATCATTTTCGTTTAACTAAAAAAGCTTCATAATCTTCACCAACAAGAAACTCTTCCCAGTTGTCATCTTTTAATCCGTAAACATCGAAGTCATTGGAAATTTCAGCAAGATTATTGGTAAGTCCCATACGATATAGTCTTGTGCGAACTGCTGTGCTGCCAGTTGCAAACACCCAAGCGTTTGGTCGTTCAGTTGTAAACGCATAAACCGAAGATGCAACTGTCGCCAAAACTTTCAAGCTATCACCGTTGTTAGTAACCACTTTATCACTAATTCGCTGAGTTTCTTCGTCAAAATCTCCAAAAGCAAGATTGTATACATCTTTTACGTTAGTTTCAGAAAATTCGATAATTTTTTTGATTTGTCCTTTACGACCAACACTAAAAAACTCGAAATACATTAATTCTTTTTCCGCAGAATACTTGTATCGTTCATGTTTCATTTAAAGAATGCTTTTCTCAAAGATACAATTTAGTTGTTAAACGTCGTGCAGGCAGATTGACCATAACTTGTGCATACATACAACTAAACTGTACAATCCCGCAACCGTTTCCAGTATTGTACAGTTTTATTGTACATTGTTGAATATCAAATACAACCCTTTTCCCAACTTCAACCAAAAGCAAGTTTCGACTTAAATCAAAAAACCTACTCCGACTGATCCTTCTTCTTAACCATTGTCAAAATCGTTGCAAAACCAACCAATGGCTCTTCAGTATCTTCATCCAACATTTCCACAAACCATTTCACGATTCCGCGTTTGATTTTTGTTTTTGGGTCGTCTTCTTTTTCTGTTACGTCATTTGGAATAATTTCTTTACACGTAAAACGGACATGCATTTTTGAACCTGCATAAACGGGTTTCGTGAATCGTAAATTGTCAATTCCATAGTTCAATAATACTGGATTCATGTCGTAACTATCAACAAACAACCCTGCAGTAGCACTCATTAAGAAGTAACCATGTGCAACTTGCTCATCGAACATTGTTCCTTCAAAATTAGTATCTCTTTTATGTGCATAAAAATTATCTCCTGATAATGCCGCAAATTGGTCAATATCATCAGCCGTGATTTCTCGTGCTTCTGTAATCAATTGATCTCCCACATTCAATTCTTCAAAATACTTTTTAAATGGATGCTCATCCGTGATGTTTCCTTTTGCTCCTTGTTGATATACTTCCGTAATAGCTGTAATTGTCGTTGGGTGACCTTGAATGGCTGTTCTTTGCAAGTAATGCAAGA
>JBBEBO010000142.1:0-18090 GCA_040882265.1 Brumimicrobium sp.
TCACCAATTACTTATAAATCAATTAAATGCAATGCGACTTAAATGGATAGCCCTAAAATATAAATCAGTAGTATCCAGTAGAAAATTAAGTTAAATAACTTTACACTAGTGTCCTAAAAAAATAAATTGCGTATCGGATACTTTACCAGTAAGTTTTTAACCGCACAAAGTGCCGACCGTTCGGTAATGGGCGCTAAGAAGTCGCTAAGTTCGCAGAGAAAACTTTGCGTGCTTTGCGCAAACATGGCGTTCTTGGCGGTTAAAACTGGGAAAAAGTAACAGTTATAATCGTACATTAGTAAAATTGAAAAAGCTTTATTTAACTGGTAAACATCCCGATAGGGATTAAAAATAAAACAGACCTCTTGCAGTGCTACCAATGACATTTATTATCATGAAAATGTGTGGGTAACAAATTGCCTACACACTTACTCGCTTACCCCTACATTTACAGTGCCAAGGTAAAATCATTTAACCTTTAATTGTTTTAACAATATGCAAAAAAAAAATTGGAACCCATAAAAATGAGTTCCAATTTATAATTCGTTTACAATAATAGAACGCTACATTCTAATAAACTTAGTCGATTCAATTTGATCACCAGACTGAACTCGAATAATGTAAGTACCTTGAGGTAGATCTGAAGCACTAAAAACAATTTCATTTCTACCAACAGAAGCATTCGTTTTTTCAATTCTTTTAACCATTCTACCTGAAATATTATAGAATTGGATATCTAGTTTATTGCTGGACTCTAAATCAACAACTAAAGTACTGTTATACCTCGAAGGATTAGGGAAAACTTCTAAATTAGATTCTTTCTTTTTCTTCTCAGCAATAGGATCATTTTCCGAAACATTTAGAACCGCATCAGTAGACCAAATACCTCTACCAAATGTACCTAAGTATACTTCACCTGGGCGACGATTACCATCTTCCCATGTTCTCCATGATTGACGAATTTCATAAGAAGGAACCCCTTCAAATCCAGGGTCAGAAACATCTGTCCAGGTTGCACCACCATCTTCAGACAAGCTAGCACCATTGTAAGTAGAAGCCATTAAAATATCATTGTCATCTCTATCGATGATTACATCGTAAAAAGCAATTCCACCTTGAGATCCAACAGAGGTCATTGAAGGACTTGCTGAAGTTGCATTAGATGAACGATAAACATTACCTCCAAACTGTTGTACAGCTACTAAGTCATCAGCGTTGTAAGGATTTAATCCAATACCAACAAATTGTCCAGATTGAACAGTAACTTTATTAGTTGCAGTTGCTCCTTCGTCAATGTCTGTTTTTTCTACAAAATCATCATCAGAAGTATAAACAGAGCCAAGACTATCAATACGATAAATTGAGCTTCCACCAGTGACAAACATATGGTTTAAATCACGGCTAAACGACACATCAATCTGATTACCACCTATTCCATCAGCAATTTTAACCCATTGAACATCGTTTGTGGATAATCGGGCTGCATTTCTTGTCCCCCAAATTTCACTATTTGAACCGAAAGTCGTACTGAAAACGAACCAAGACTGGTATGGATCCTGAACAGTTATGGTGTCCCATGACACACCTAAAGCAACAGTATCTATTCCCATATCTAAAACTTCACCTGTCTCACTATTTGAACCGAAATAATAATCGTAAGCAGTAGAACCATCCACAACTACAGTATCTTCTGCTCCTGATGGTAACTCAACAACTAAACTATCACCGTTATCTGGAGGGTAATTACCAGAAGCACTTGGTAGTGAATAAAAAGATAGCATTCCTAAATCAAACTCTTCACCTGGATGATTTTCATCATCAGTTACAATATATTCATCTTCAGTTAAACTAGGGTCATAATATAAAGTATCGTCGAAATATAGTTCATTTGGAGTAATATAATCAATTGTATCACCTGTAGCTAAACTAGGCACCTTAACAATATCTCCTACTGAGTAATCTGCCAATGGCACATAAACAACAGAGTCTTCAGAGTTTTCGTCATAATATTCAGCAAAGTGAAACTGTGTGTGAAATGGATGATTACCACCTGCAGCATCCGCAGGGAGATCAAAATCATTATAGGTAACACCACCATCACCCGATCTATTCAACGAATTAAATTGGCTACTTGTAAATATTATATCTGGGTTAAAAAATGAAATTTCAGTAGTAAAACCATCACCACCAGTTGCACGTCTAAATTCTTGATAGGTTGAATTTGTATGATCATTATATAAACAACCATTATCTTGAGTACCTCCGATAACGGCACCATTTTTATCATACCCAATAGAATAAAACTGAGTTACATTATACCCTCTGTTTGCATGATAAAACGTTTGAGCTAAATCTGTAGAAATTCCTATTCCTCCATCATTACCAATATATAATCTATCATTTTTATCCCATTTAAGTTCGTGATTATCAGCATGTACATATAAAGGAGATGTTACATTTGCATTCCAAATTGAAATCTTATTCCATCCACCAGATGGAGGATTATTAATAACCTGTTTCCATTCGTGAAGGTCAATTCCTCCAACTATAACTCTTTCTGGATCTGTTGGATCGAATGAAACCACATTATTATATGTACCTTGATCTCTGTAATCAATAACTCCACTAGGATCATTAGCAGGTGTTGCTGGAGTATGTTCATGCCATGTTGATCCGTTGTCTAACGAAATCCATTGACCTTGATTATTAGATGAAGAAGTTGCTGCATAAATCGAATACTTGTTATCCTCTTTTTTGTTTGATATAGCGTATTCAATTCTTGAGAATCCTGAGTACCCCATGTCTCCAGCATCGTTACCAGAAACATCCTCAAAAGAACCTCCCCAATCTAGTGAAACCCATGTTCTATTATTGGAAGCAGCTACTACAAGCACATCCCCGTCAGCAGAGTAAGACAAAGTTTCAGCTCCAGATCCTCCGTAAGAACTCACACTTGAAACTGTTCCACCGTAAGTGTATTCTTTTAATCCTCCTGAACCTGTTGTAAAGTAAACAGTTGAATTTGCACCAGTAGCTGCAACACGATTAATTCTATCCTCTGAATCAGTATCAGGAACTAACTCCCAAGTATCACCACCATCAGGTGAAACAAAAAGTCCATTTCCTGCCCAATCTTCGTCATTTGAGCCTGTAGCAACATAAACATTTCCATCAGCATCTTGAGCTATAGAAGATATAAATTGATTCCCAGGAAAGTTTTTAACGCGATACCATTTGTTTGCTTTGTTTGTAGATTTATATAAACCTCCAGAAACTCCACCTGCCCAAATCACGTTTTGATCTTCATCCGTATGATCAATTAGAATTGCTCTTGTTCTACCACCAATATTGTCTGGCCCGTGCTCTGTCCAATTAACTGTAATTGCTTTCGTTTGATTAGCCTTGTGTTTCTTCATTACTTCTTGAAGACGTTCACGAGTGATTTGCTCGCCCGTTTCAATATCTATCATTGTTCCTTTTAACCACTCTCTAAATCCATTTGCATCTTGATCAACAGACAAGCTACCTCGATCTGAAGTATATTTAGAACTAATGACGTTGCCAAAAGATTGCACAACCATAATAGAAGCTGCTACTGCAATCACTCCTATACCACCAATAAATAACTTATTTCGCTTCATATTCATATATATTCATTCGGTTTCATAACTTAATTGAAGGCGCCAATTTAAGCATAAAATTTTAATTTCTTAAACTTTGTTAATAGCAATTCAATTTTATGTAAAGATAAAACCATTATTTAATCTAATAATTTCAACACTGGGTAAATATAATTTAAATTTTACATGTCTAAAATAACTTTTGTTACATATCAAATATATGTCTCTCGGCATGATAAGAAGATCTTACCAAAGGTCCAGATTCAACATATTTAAACCCCATTTCTAATCCTAGTATTTTATACTCTTCAAATCTTTCTGGTGTAATGAAATCTGCAACGGGTAAATGCTTTGGTGTTGGTTGCAAATACTGACCTAATGTTATAATATCTGTTCCAACAGACCTTAAATCTTCCATTGTCTCGACCACCTCTTCATGAGTTTCTCCCAATCCAAGCATGATTCCTGACTTTGTTCTCATCCCAGCTTTTTTTATTCTAAAAAGTGCTTCTAAACTCCTGTCATATTTTGCTTGAATACGCACACCTTTAGTTAGTCTTCTTACTGTTTCAACATTATGCGATACGATCTCAGGCGCAACATCAGTAACAATTTTTAAATTTTCCCACTTACCTGCAAAATCAGGAATTAACGTTTCTAAAGTTGTTTCTGGAGATTGATGACGAATCGCTTTAACTGTCTGCGCCCAAATGTTAGCTCCACCATCAGATAAATCATCTCGATCTACAGAAGTTAAAACCGCATGCTTTACTCCCATCAATTTTACAGATTTCGCAACACGACCAGGCTCAAATACGTCTACTTCATCTGGTCGACCTGTTTGTACAGCACAAAACCCACAAGATCTAGTGCAAATATTACCCAAAATCATAAAAGTAGCCGTTCCTTCGCCCCAACATTCCCCCATGTTAGGACAACTTCCACTCTCACATATTGTATGTAATTCATGCTCATCAACCAGCTGTCGTACTTTTCTGTACTTCTCACCTGTAGGAAGCTTGACACGCAACCACTTTGGTTTCTTTACTTTTGTTGTTTTACCTTCTGCTACTACTGTCATAAAATATTTATCTAGCAACCATTCCAATCATTAACAATACGTATTCATATTCTGTTTGGTTGGCATATTAAAAATACCTAAAAAAGTCATCTACTTGTCAATTGAAAACTTTAATTTTGGTATTCACTTATTAAGTTTACAAATTTAAGCAATATTCAGTACTATGACAAAGATTAATGTTTCCTATTTAGGGGATTTGAGAACACGTTCTACCCATCTTCAATCTGGAGAACAAATTATATCTGACGCTCCTGTAGACAATAATGGTAAAGGCGAAGCCTTCTCACCTACTGATTTATTAGCAACATCCTATGCAAACTGCATGATTACCATTATTGGTATTTATTGTCAAAAAAACAATATTGCTTTTGATCATTGTGAAGCTCATGTAGAAAAACACATGACCAATTCACCAAGAAGAATTGGTCAGTTAGACATAGAGTTAAGTTTTAAAAACAGCAACTGGTCTGAAGGAGAAAAAACGCGTATAGAGAAAGCAGCATTAAACTGCCCAGTTGCTAAAAGTGTTTCAAGTGAAATACAAATCAATGTATCATTTAACTATAATTTAAAATAATGAAAACACTTAGTATTTTACTCTTTACCTTCCCTTTACTATTTGCTTGTGCACAAAGTGAAACCAATAAAACTAATGGTAATATAGAATCTGACACAACTGCTAATTCCAACGAGGATTCTTTTGAAAACAATTTTAAGTTAGAAAATTACTTTTCAAAAAATCAAAAACTTGAAACATCAGTAGAAATTATCTTTGATCGAATGAGTAGTCATGATAAAGTTGCACAACTCATTATGCCCGCAATTGGAGAACACGGACAAAAAGAATCGACAATTGACAAACTTGTTGATGAAGGAAAAATCGGTGGCTTATTACTTTTAAATGGAACGAAAGAAGAGTTTTCTAATTGGGTAAAAAAATACAATATGGTAAACGACTCATTAGGGAAGCTGCCTTTCTTTTACAGTGCAGATGCTGAACCTAGTTTAGTGAATAGAAAAATCAAAAACTCCACTCCCGTAGCTAAAGCTAATACACTTAAAAATAAGAATGAAGTAATTAACGTTGCGAGCACGATTTCTTCAGATTTAAAAGAAATTGGTATCAACTATAATTTTGCTCCAGTAGTTGATATGTCTCCGAACAAAACTGTAGGATGGAGAAGCTTTGGTCATGAACCTGATAGTGTGATTCCTTGGTCTATATCTTTCATAAAAGAGACACAACAGTCACAAATAATGGCAACAGCCAAACATTTCCCTGGACATGGATTCGTAGAAGGCGACACTCACAAAAAGCTTGTATATATCGATGGCGAGATGAAAGAGTTAAAAAACTACCCTCCTCTCATCGAAAATGATGTGATGAGTATTATGATTGCACATATTGCAATACAAAATAATGCTTCTTACAATACGAACAATATGCCTGCGACAACTTCAAAAGAAGTTGTTACAAATTTATTACGCGACAGTCTAAGTTTTGGTGGATTAATCGTAACAGACGCAATGAATATGGGTGGAGTAAGTTACATTGAAGATGCAGATATTTTGGCCATAAGTGCAGGATGTGACATTCTTCTTATGCCTTTAGATGCTTCGAAAGCTCATGCTAAATTGTTGTCAAAATACAATTCAGATGATGCGTTTAAAGTAAAAGTTGATTCGTCTGTAAAAAGAATCGTTAGAGCTAAATTATGTCTTGGCTTAATACAAAATATTGAGTAAACCTACAGTCATATTGTGAAGACAGCAATTACAACTCCTATCAATAAACTTATCAATTTAACAAAATTAAATCTGTGATTTTCTGAAGCCTCAAAAATTATTGTTGTTGATATATGTAAGAACATACCTACAACAACGGCTAAAATAATCTCCATATCAAACATTAAATTAGCAACTCCAAAATGACCTAAAACAATACCCAAAGGCGACATTAATGCAAAAACAAACAAAATAACCCATGCTTTCCATTTTTTAAATCCGGAAGCTAGTAGTAACGTCATTAAAGCTAAAGCAACTGGTATTTTGTGTAAAACAACACCTAAAAGCAAACCTTTTACACCACCTATCGCTGATTGATGGTTATGACCATGATCATTATCATGTTCATGTACATCTACTAAGTGGTTTAACATTTCACCATCGTGAAACTGACCTTCCAAAGGTATTCCCTCTATTATAGAATGGATACTTAATGATATAAAAAGCGTCCATGGAATAGCACCAGGTTTACTTTTAACATGTATATGTCCATGCTCAACACCACCCGAAAAATACTCTAAAAACAGCTGAACTAAGAAACCAAGTAAGATATAATAACCAATTCGTTCTCCATTGTGCACATATATCTCAGGAATAAAATGAATAAATGCAATTGCCAAAAGAAATCCACCACTTAAAGAAAGTAACAGTTTAATTAGTTTACCTCTATTTAAGTTTTCTAAAGCTACGACAATACCACCACCAAACAATACAGCCCCAACGAGTAGGGCTGCTCCTAAAAATTCATTCATGCTTTTTGTGCTATAATTATTAAACGTTTGGAATTTTCTTTATCAAATTTACCCAATGAAAAATCACCAAAAACATCTTTGATTAAAAAACCACTTTTACTAAGTAATTCTTTAAAATCAGAGAAGTATAATGCTTGCACTCTCTCTATATATTCAAAATCTTTACTTTTATCTTTAAATCGAATAACTTTATGAATGTGAGAGCCATCAAAATTCCGCTCTATATTAAAGTTAATACCGTCCACTTCTTTACGCTCCGACTTAACAAGGTTTTTTACAACATTGTAAACATTCATAAAGTCAATAACTAAAACACCATTTTGCTTCACCATTTTAAACACAGAGTTCAATACATTTAAGTTATCTGAGTTGGTATCAAAATAACCAAAACTGGTAAATAAGTTAAATACTACATCATATTCATTCTCTTTATACACTTTCCTCATATCATGCACATCGAATTTCAACCCTTTTTTTTCAAGTAGTTTAGCATTCTCAATACTATTTTTAGACAAGTCAACTCCCGTAACATTTAACCCATGTTTGTTTAAAAATAAAGAATGCCTTCCTTTTCCACAGGCTAGATCTAAACAATTCGCATTCTCAGGCAAGTTTAAATAATCTAATAAATTACTTATAAATTTTTCAGCTTCTTTAAAATCCCTATGCTTGTACAAAATATGATAGTATGATGTATCAAACCATGATTCAAACCAATCAATATTCTTAAGTTTTGACATTAAAAATGAAGTCTTTTGTGAGTTGCAAAGCTATTTATTCCATTGTTAATATGCAATAAAGTTGCATTTTTTAAATTATAAGCTAATAAGATCCCAACTTAAACAATCACTTAAAACACAAGATTAAAACTCTGATATAAAAATACTTGAGACAAAAAATCGCCTCTAAACATAATTGTAAACAAAATAAAGTTTTAATTGATTTTAACAAGTTTAGTTGTGTTTATAGAACATTTTGATATATTTGTCTACTAAAACTATCTGTTAAGCAAATAATGTCGTTAAAAAACATCTACGAACTATACCAGTCAATGGAAAGAGACCATACGATGCTATCGTTTAAGGGTGTTGTTACCCCTGAATTGCTTTCTTCTGTTTTACAGATAATGGAATCCAAATTAAATCACGTTGAAAAATCAAATAAAACCAAAAAAAAGGTTTACAATGTATTAGTTGAATGTCTACAGAATTTATATCATCATAACGAAAATATGGAGGAGGAGGAAGGAGTGAACTTCTTATTCTCCAAATCTGCACTTTTAATGATTTCTAAAGATCAAGAGCATTATGAAGTGAAAACAGGAAACTATATTTTAAAAAAGAATAGTGATAGTTTAAGAAATAAATTGGATGATATCAACGCATTAAATAAAGAAGAGTTAAGGGTGTTATATAAAACAGTTTTAAACGATGGTGAAATTTCTGATAAAGGAACAGCAGGTTTAGGAATGATTGATATAGCACGAAAATCTGGGAATAAGTTGGAGTATAGTTTCTTACCTGTGGATAAGAAATATGACTTCTTTTGTCTAAATGTAAAAATTAATTAAAACAAATTATGGGAAATCTAAACATGGAAGGTTCACCAAAAACGCCAACGATCAATTTTGATGCAACTACAGGTGTTTTAGAAGTGAAAGGAAGATCGATTCCTGAGAATTCAGTTGAATTCTATAAACCTTTGAATGATTGGGTAGAAGAATACAGCAAATCACCTCAATCTGAGACTACATTTGATGTTAAACTGGAATATTTTAATACCTCATCTTCAAAATGTATATTGGATTTATTTAAATTACTCGAATCATTAAATGGTAACGGAACTAAAGTAAATGTTAACTGGTACTTCGAAGAGGATGATGAAGACATGGAGGAAGCTGGAGAAGATTATCAAGCAATCATCAGCTTACCATTCAAAATGATTGAGGTTGAAGAGATTTAAAAAATGAAAAAAATCGGTTTAACCGGTGGAATTGGCTCAGGGAAATCTATAATCGGAAAAATTTTATCCATTATAGGCTTCCCTGTTTTTTATTCCGATGCAATTGGCAAAATGTTAATGACTGAAGATCAATCTGTCGTCTCAAAGGTTAAGGAATTATTTGGATCTGACGCTTATATAAAAGGTAAGTTAAATAGAACTTACATCTCCGAAAAAGTATTCAAAAATCCAAACCTTAAGGAAAAACTCAACCAAATCGTTCACCCTGCTGTACGAAAAAATTTTGACAATTGGTGTAGTCAACAGGTTACTCCTTTAGTTTTTAATGAAGCTGCTATTCTTTTTGAAACAGGGAGTTATAAAAATTTTGATGCTTTAATTTTAGTTACGGCTGATGAAAAAACAAGAATTAATCGAGTCATGAAGAGAGATCAAGTATCAAAGCAGCAAGTACTCGAAAGAATTAACAATCAATGGTCCGACGATAAAAAGAAAAAATTAGCTGATTTCATAATCTCCAATGACGACAATGACTTACTGATTCCTCAAGTCGAATCAATTGTTAAGCAACTGCTCAATCAATAATCCACAACTCATTTTATCTCAGTATAATCGTCAAAATCATCATTTGAATCTTCATCATCATCTTTTGATTTATTCATTCCTTCTCCAGTTAAAAGTGCAGTAAACCCTTGTACAACTTTCATGATGATAGAAACCATAAAGAAAAAACCAATAACTTTAAATATAAAGCCAAAAACAGGTGTATCTTCAATATCTACAATACTTTCATAAAACCATGTACTAATTGGGTTAATCGCATAACTTGGATAAAAAATAAACGCAACAAAAACTAACACAGAGATAATTATAACAACAGCTTCATAACGCACATCAAAAACTGGTTTCAATTGACTCATCATGTTTTTCATGCCAATATTGCCTTGAACCGAAAACATCGTTTGTCGCAGTTGAGCATTCTGAATTTTACCGATAAAATAAATAAGAAGTACTAATCCAGCAATAATTGTGTTATTAAAATCAACGACTCCTTGAGATTCATTTAAACAAAAAAGCATAACTACATCAACTAAAAAGAAGTACCGAACTAATTTTATAATGTAAGCTTCGGTCAGCATTTTTCTTCGACCGCCTCTTAAAACACTTAACCCAAGGTTTATTAACCACCATAAAAACCCAAAAATGGCGAGCACTACTCCTAATCGAAATATAAAATTTAGTATATCCACACCACAAATTTGCAAAAATCTATTGTTTATACGTATATGTTAGTCTACTTTTCTCAACACTTTGTATATTTACAGCTCATAAAATTTTACAAATGAAAAAATTCAGTCTTATTTTCGCTTTATTGTTTACTACTTTGTTTGCTCGTTCAGAGGAAGGAATGATTATCCCTACATTATTAGGAGCCTTTGAATCTGAAATGCAGGCAATGGGGATGAAACTAAGTGCCTCAGACATATACGATGTAAACAACGCAAGTTTAAAAGATGCTATAATTCACTTTGGTGGTGGATGTACTGCAGAATTAGTCTCAGATAAAGGATTACTTTTAACAAATCACCATTGTGGTTTTTCTCAAATTTACTCTCATTCTTCAATGGAAAATAACATTGCGAAAAATGGATTTTGGGCTAAAGACCTAAGCAAAGAATTAAAGAATCCAGGTTTAACAGCAGCTAGAATGGTTAAAATTGAAGATGTAACTTCAAAAGTAATGGACGGAACCAAAGATCTTGAGGAGAATGAATTATTACAAAAGATTCAAACCAATATTGCAAGATTGAAGGCTGAAGCTACAAAAGACAATCATTATGAAGCAGATATAAAACCATTTGACTACGGAAACAGTTATTATCTATTAGTTAAAGAAACTTTTCTTGATGTGAGACTCGTTGGTACACCTCCTAATACTGTTGGAAAATTTGGCGGTGATACTGACAATTGGGTATGGCCAAGACATACTGGCGATTTTTCCATGTTTAGGATTTATGCTAATGAGGATAACTTACCAGCAGATTATAGTGAGGATAATAAACCATACACACCACTACATCACTTACCAATATCTTTAAAAAACAGAGAAAAAGATGATTTCACAATGGTTTTTGGCTTTCCGGGGAAAACCGATCAGCACACGATATCAACTGAATTGGATTTCATCATTAATGAGATGCGCCCTGCTCAAATTCAAATGCGGGAACTTTCGCTCTCAGTTATTAATGCTGCAATGAAAAAATCTGAAGAAACAACACTAAAATATGCCTCAAAACAGGCACGAATTGCAAATGCTTGGAAAAAATGGATTGGTCAAATTGATGGATTAAAACGTGGTGAAGCAATTCAAAAAAAGTTAGACTATGAAGCTGATTACACTTCAAAAAGTGAATCTAAAGAAGAGTGGACAAAACAATATGGTAATGTTGTAAAAAGTTTACAAGACTTATCAGAAAAATATAACAATGCTGACTTTGTTTACAACATGTATATTGAATACATCTATGTTGGACCAGAAATGTTTAAAAGAGCCCAAGCAATTGATGACATCGTAAAGCTTTATGAAGAAGGTGATAAGGAAAAAATGGAGGATCACATAGATAAAAAGTTAAAGGGTGCTGAAAGTTTCTTTAAAAACTATGATCTCGAAATAGATAAAGAAATTTTTAAACTTCAAAGTGAGTACTACAAAAAAATTGTGGGGGAAGATCTGCAGCCAGCATCACTAAAAGAAAATAAAATAAATTATTTAACAGAAGTGATCTATAATAAATCGATTCTCACAGATATTGACAGATTCAAATCATCGCTTCAGAAATTTAACAAGGCATCAATTAAAAAGATAGAGAAAGATCCAGGATATAAATTGTACAAAGAAATTGAAACGATCTTTAAAGAAAAAACTTTACCCGAACTTAGGTTTTATTATAGTTCTAAAAACGAATTAATGAAATCTTATGTAAAAGGTAAATACGAAATGTTTCCTGATGAAAAGCACTGGGCTGATGCAAATGGAACCATGCGTATTACATATGGTAAACTTGAAGGGTCTACCCCTAGAGATGGAATGAAATATACTCCACACACAACCTTAGACGGTGTTATTGAAAAATATAATACAGGCGATGATGATTATGACCTACTTCCTAGAATGTTGGAGCTCTATAAAGAGAAAGACTATGGTCAATATGCACAAGACGGTGAACTTTGGGTTTGCTTTACAGGTTCTAACCACACCACTGGTGGTAATTCAGGTTCGCCTGTTATTGATGCTGAAGGAAATCTAATGGGAATAAACTTTGATCGAAGTTGGGAAAGCACAATGAGTGATTATATGTTTGATGCTTCAAGATGTCGAAATATATCTGTAGATATTAGATACGTTTTGTGGTTAATCGACGTTTATGGAGGTGCTCCACATATTGTCGAAGAAATGACTTTAGTCAAATAAACCCTTTATAAGACAATAATATTATCACAGTAAAGTTTATTGAAAGAAATAATAAAACTATTTATTAAAAAATGGAAGATCAAAGCGCTAAAAGCAACTCAAATGAACTCATTATATTTATTTGGAAAAAACGTAAAGTACTACTTATTGTAGGGCTTATTTCAGGTATTATTGGGCTAATTGTTTCTTTAATGATGACGGTGCTCTTTGAGTCAAATGCAATAGTTTTCCCCGCAGCGACTAGTACAGTTTCTTACAGTGAACAAAGAAATGCTAAAGCAAATTCCATGGATTTTGGAGAAGAAGAGCAAGCTGAGCAGTTGATTCAGATACTACAATCATCAAGAATTAGGAATAAAATAATTAATCAATTTAATTTGGCTGAGGTTTATGAAATAGAGCCTGATGATGATAATTTTAATTATAAACTAGGTGAAGCATATACCAATCACATAAGTTTTGAACGCACACGATACGGTTCAATTGATATTTCTGTTTTAGATGAAGATCCCAACAGATCTGCGAGTATTGCTAATGAAATTGTAAATCTAATTGATACAGTTAAAAATGATTTAATTAAAGAACGAACTATTCCCGCTTATCAAGTAAACAAAAGAAAGCTGGACAAGTTGAATAATGAGCAACGAAACCTGATAATTGAAATGGATAGCCTATCAGAGTTAGGGGTTGTTAACGCAGAAGCCAGAGCCAACTTATTTTCAGCGTTAAACGAATCTAAAACCAAAGAAGATAAAGCTTTTTTCAAAGACAAAATTGATGTCAACTTACAATATGGCGCAAAATACGACGCACTGGCCGAATTAAGAGAGTTTAGAATTGAAAAACTAACCGACCAAGAAGTTGCCTACGAACAAGCAGAATCAGATGCTTTTGAAGATTTTAACCATAAATTTGTTGTCGAATGGGCTGTACCTTCTGACAAAAAAGCAAAACCAAAACGCGCTGTAATCGTAATTGTGATCACATTTGCAACGCTTTTCTTCACAATTATTGTTCTTCTAATTAGAGATAAAATTCAGGAACTAAAGAAACTAGCTTAACTTGAGTTTAATTAAGCAAAATCCTTTAATCGTAATACTTATACTTCTTTTTCTTGGAGTGAATGGGTATTTCATGTTTAAAGATAATTTCATCTTAAATGCCCTGCCACTTGTTTTAGCAATAATTTATATCGCATTATTTCATATTGAAACTGCATTTTTAATCGTTGTGTTTTTAGCTCCACTTTCTATAAACCTAGAAGAGTTTACGGATGGTAAAATTGGTTTATTCTTGCCCACAGAACCAATATTATTTGGTTTAATGTTACTCGTTTTAGTCAAACAATTAAAAACTCCCTTTTTACCAAAAGAAATTTGGAAGCATCCAATAATTTGGACACTTGGGTTTTATATTGGCTGGATGATTATTTCATCTATAACAAGTACATTACCCATTATTTCTTTTAAGTATTTATTGATGAAGCTTTGGTATATAATCCCCTTAGTTTTACTCGGAACAGTCGTATTCAAAAACACATCCAATATCTTTAAGTTTATCTGGTTGTATGCTATTGGGATGACAATTGTAATTATTTACACACTCATTCGTCATTATAGCTATGGTTTTGGCGAAGAAGAAGGACACTGGGTGATGTCTCCTTTTTTTAAAGATCATACGATTTACGGTTCTTCTGTTGCAATAAGTCTGTTTTTTTTACTCGGTCTGTTCAGGTATAAAAAACATGGTCCTCTCATTCAATTTACACTTATTACATTTTTAATTATTACTTCAATTGGACTTTATTTTAGTTATACTCGAGGTGCTTGGGTGAGTGTGTTTGTAGCTATTTTAGTTTGGATTTTCATTAAGTATAAAGTAAAATTCAAATACCTACTAATCACTGGGGTCACGGCTCTAGTCATGGTTTTTGTATTCTGGGATAAAATACAGATGGAACTATCTAAAAACACTGCAGAACATACAACTACCGAATTTGATGAGCGATTACAATCAGCAACAAATGTTACTTCTGATGCTTCTAATCTCGAACGTTTAAATCGTTGGAATGCCGCTTGGGAAATGTATAAAAAGAAGCCAGTTTTTGGATTTGGTCCAGGTACTTATGCTTTTGAGTATGCACCCTATCAAGATCCTGAAATGTTAACTATTATTTCAACTAATTTTGGTAACAAGGGTAATGCTCATTCTGAATTTCTAGGTGCTTTAGCTGAAATGGGAACTTTTGGATTTTTAGCAATCGTATTGTTTGTAATTGCCATATTCTATAAAGGAATAATGTTATATATAAATTTCCCAAAAGAGAATGAAAATGATATTCACTTAAAAAGAATATTGTTTTTTGTCATCCTAGCACTCACAACTTACTTCTTTCATGGCTTACTCAACAACTACTTAGATACTGACAAAGCTGCTATTCCAATTTATGGTGCTTGTGCTATGTTTATTGCATTACAAATGAGAATGGATCAAAAAGATTCGCTACAATAAGCACTTACTCTACTATAAACCGAATAGTTTTACTGCCCTCATCAAATCTCACTGAATAAACCCCATTTTCTAAATTTGATAAATTGTCAATAATCAACTCCCTTTCATTTTCTGAATAAACTTTAACCTTATTAGTCACTTTACGACCTATATTATCAAAAACTTCTATTTTCTGTTTTTCAATGTGTCTATTTTTAGACCTAATAATCAGCATTTTTGAAGTTGGGTTTGGAAAGTATTTAATGTCTTCAGACATGCCATAATCCTCAGTCGAAAGTATATTAAATGTATTCCCAATATTGATTCTACCTGCTCCAAGTTTATCTTCGTAGCCAGGGTTAATGTCATCAATAAAAACACAACCATCAACAATCGCATTCTTTATGTCATCAGGAGTGAAATTGGGGTAATGGCTTAAGATTAAACCTCCAAAACCTGCTGCAATTGGGCAAGACATTGAAGTACCACTGCTGTATCCGTAATCGGAGTTGTTTCCACCTAAAAGGTTGTAAATGGATTTTCCTGGAGCCATAAAAGCGATATCGTCACCATAATTTGAAAAAGCAGCCCGTTCATCGTTTTCATCCGTTGCACCAACTGCCATAACATCAGCGTGGGAAGCTGGACTTAACAAATTATCTTCATCGTCATTTCCCGCTGCTGCAAACATTGTTATCCCTTTTAACACCGCTGAATTAATTAATGCATCACCTGTAAACGAAGAAGCCCTACTTCCCCACGACATGCTAATGATGTCAGCATTTGCATCAATAGCATATCGCAATCCTTCATAAGCATGAGTAAGTATCGCACCATCATCACTATCACGCGTGCATTTTACAGACATAATTTTACAGTTAAATCCAACTCCTGCAACTCCTAAACCATTATCTGTAGAAGCCGAAGCAGAACCAGCACAATGTGTTCCGTGAGAAAACGCACCTGATGTAAAAGTTGAAGGGGGATTTGGGTCGTTGTCTCCATCAGCAACATCATATCCATATATATCATCAGTATATCCATTTAGGTCTGAATCTAATCCATTCTCTTGTTCATCTGTATTTACCCATAAGTTATCAGTCATATCATCATGCATAACTCTTACTGCATTATCAATGATTGCAATAGACACATCAGCACTTCCTTGTGTAAAACCCCATCCAGAAAAAGCATCTATTTTAGATAAATACCATTGTTGAGCATCTGAATCATCAGGTGTATAATTTACTTCAAACAGAGGTGCTTTTTCACTATAATCTACCCATGGCAGGGTATTTAACTCTGTGATCAATTGATCAACATTCATCGTGTCTTCAAAATGCAATTTGTAAGTCAAATCCAAAGTATCGCTTCCAATCCCCGAAAATGGATTTAAAATATCTACAATATCAAAATCTGCGATAATTTGGTTAAAATCTGTATCACTATTGTCATAAGGAATTAAAGTAATACTAGCCTGATTGTCAATTTTCATATACACTACACCATCTAAGTGACTAGGACTAGCTGTTTGTCCAATCAAAAAGTAAGGATAAAGCAGAAATAAAACTATTCCAATTCTAATATTTTTCATACTAATCATTATTTGCCTCCATTTGCTATTAAATCATTATTGCAGTTTTGATCTAATTCAGGTACATCATTACCTATTAAAAAAGATGCGATTTCGGTTGTCTCCGAAGCATAGTACATTAGACATTCATCGTTATTACAATGACTTCCATTATTTGAGTCTTTGTGATTTTCAACCATTGGACTGCCGATATCTACTAGTCCTAATAAGTGTGCCATCTCATGATTCATAACGGTCGACTCTAACTTTGTTTTAGTAGGCTGAGAAATTCCGCCTGAATTATCAGCAACTGTTTTTCCAAAAATTGCCATACTGGTATTTTTATATGCAATTCCCAAAACTTGGTCATTTTCGGCATATTCACCATCAACAAAAATCATACATGTAGCAATAGTCTTGTCACTATTAAAATGTTGACGGTATTGGGTTTCTATGTTTTCAATATCTCCAGAAGAATATGAAGATTGTCCTGATGAATTAACCTCATTCATTACTACGTCAATACCTAAAGGTTTATTGACATGGGATAATAGAAATGATTTAATATTATTTACAGAATTATCGTTAGGAACTGTACCAGGCATATAGAGAATTTCGAGTGTGAGTTTTTCGTAATAATCGTCTGACAATATTGCGTTTGCAGCACTTCCTACAGATGAGTTATTATCTTGAGTGTGATTATTTGTAGAATCATCAGAATCATCATCCTTCTTACATGATTGAAATGCCAGTAACAAGACAACTATTGAGAATAAAAACTTAATGATATTATTGCTTTTCATAACTTCAAGTGTTAATAGAATATTTCCACTTAAATTAACAATTTAAAATCAAATAGCCAAATATTGTAACGTTTGTGCCAGGGCAAACTCATACTTTTGGTTCTGCCACGAATTTAGTGGCATCTTACAATTCAACTATATTTTGCACATGTACCTAATAGTTTTTCAGTTATTAAGGTATTGATATATTACTTATTCATTTAAAAGATAGTAGAACACTTTTTATTATTTGTAATTCTTACCAGTGCTGTAAGCACTTACAATTTTTAGCGCTGGCATTCATGCCAGTGATTAAAAATTGAATCCCAACCGGTGAGTGCTGTAGGTACGAAATATAACGTATTGTTTACTATTGATATGTACGAAACGCTTCGATAATGGAATGTCTGATCACTATAATTCATATTGCTTACGTTTTTATGGGGCGTCCGTCAGCTGACGGACTTTGTATCGAGGTTTAGCTTTCCTCTGCCCCAGCATAAATACTGGGGTTAAAAACTATAAGTGCCTACAGCACTTTAGATGTTAAGAGATAGATATATTACTTACCCA
>JBBEBO010000143.1:0-2738 GCA_040882265.1 Brumimicrobium sp.
TGTTGTTGAACCTACACAAACGCCTTGTGTACCACTTAATGTTCCCGCATTTGCTTGGGCTGTTACGATAATAGCCTGAGATTCACAAGTCGTTGTGTTACATGTTCCTTCATATCTTACATAATAAGTAGTATTTGAAGTTGGTGAAACTGTTATTGAATTTCCACTTCCTTCTGGAGTACCACCGCATGACCCTGAGTACCATTCAGCTGTTGCTCCAGTTCCTTGAGTTCCTCCTACAAGCGTTAAAGTCGTTGACTGACCTGAACAAATTTCGTCAGTCCCTGATATATCGGTTGGTGCTTCGCTTTCTGCGTTTACAGTGAAAGTAACGTCTTCACTTGTTACAGGGCACCCGCCTGATGCAGGAAGAGTATAAGTAACCGTGACATTTGTAGCCGAGCTAATGTTCGCTGGTGTATATGTGGTTCCAACAATTGTCCCTCCTCCACTTGTTATAGACCAATTACCTCCTGTGGGGGAGCCTGTTAAAGCTTTTGTGTCTGCTTCACAGATCGCAGCTGTTGACGTTGTATTATCTGCGGTAGGACAAGGTGCTGCAGAAAATTTAGAAATAAGGTGCTCACTATTTCCATTATGAGTTCCATTATAATAGGCACCAGAAGGGGGAGTTACCCATAAGGCTCCAGAAGTAGATTGCCAGCTATTACACATAAAAAAGGAATTACTATTTTCAGCAAATATCATATCTCCTAATCTTTCTCCACTCGCACCACCATAGTAAGTTGCCCAATCTAATGCAAAAGAATTATCAAACTGAGCAATATGTACATCACCAGAATTATAAGCTTGATTATATGATCCTGCTTTTGATAATAAAGGATAATAATCACCATTACCAACACCTAAAGCAATTGTCATTTGATTGTCTTTATTAAATTCAATTTCAACTCCATGTTTCATTGCATGATCAAAAGAAAAATCACCCCAATAAGTACACCACTCCATTTGAGTTGCTGGATTAAAACGTGCAATAAAATGATTATTTGGACTAGCAGAACCCGTTGGATTACTAAAAGTACCGTCATAATAAGCACCACCACCCATATCGAGCACAGGTAAATCTGTACTTCTTGTAATACATGAGACATAAACGTTATTATTTTGATCTACCGACACATCAGCTTGAGAACCCCAAGCCCATTCTAAACCACTTCCTCCAAATGCTGTGCCCCATAAAAGAGCTCCTCCTGGAGAAAATTTATAGAGTAAACAATCTCCTCTATCTGATGCTGTTCCGCCGGTACCAGTTCCTAATGCATTATCAAAATAACCTCCTCCGTTTTGAGTAATAATTCCATTTCCGTAATAATTATCTCCTGCTCCCCATATATAAAAGTTATTATTTGCATCAACTACAATTTTACCTACCATTTCTCTACACGTTCCTCCAAGATTGGTTGCCCAAACACGTGAGGTAGCTGAGTTGAATTTAACAATAAAAAAATCTCCTGAAGAAGAAGTTCCCGAGGCATTCGGGCTAACTGTAGCTTGATTATATGCACCTGCTAAACTTTGAACAGGTGGGTTGTCATATTGAGATTGCCCCACTAAAATATAATTATTGTTTAAATCTACATCAATAAGTGGCTGTTTAAAATAGTCGTAGTGAGTGGCCCAATTTCGAACACCAGCAGAATTAAACCTAACAATAAAAGCAGTTGCCGGACTATAAGTCCCAGCAGTATAAGTTCCGTCAAAATATCCTCCTGCATTCTGCGTAGGAATATCTGTACTTTCCGTTTGCAAAGAAATCACAATCTGATCATTATAATCTATTACGACATCAGAATTATTTTCATAATCTGTTCCTCCGTAATAGGTCGACCATATACGTGCTCCCATTGTATCAAACAATACAATACGAATATCTCCACTTCCAGCATTTGCATTTTGAAAATACGCACCTCCTCCAGGATCCAAAACAGGATAAGCTGTACTAAAGGTATAACCAGTGTTAACCATTAAGTTGCCTTTAGAATCTAGACTGTTAGAATTACCGATTCCAAAAGATTGCTCATATAAAGTTTGCCAAACTACCTGAGGATCAATGATGAAATAATTATCTGTATTATAATCAGCATCAAACTTTACGATGTTTTCTTTTAATTTATATTCAACATCTACATCTATTTCTTGATCATCTTGAACTTCATAACTTCTAGGTAGAACCTCTTTTATGATTCCAATATCAGTAGGTATTTCTAAAATATTGTCATTCAGACTTAGGTCTTCAACTCCTCGAAAATCTAGCTCTATATCCGATAAGTCTGCACCAGGCTGAAGTAATAAATCATACTTAAGACTGCCTTCTTTAATATAAAAATGTGCATCAATATTATTGTAGATGTCTTCATAATAAATACCCGAATATTTTGATACATTAAGAATTCCATTGGGACAATGCGCCAGATAATAATTATTAAACTCATCCAACGTATCCTTTCCATATACCCGAGCACTTGGGCTGGAGTTATTAAAGTTCATATCAACACGAAAATAATATACAGAATCTTTCATAAACTCTGTATATTTATCTCTATCTGAAAGCTCAATATTTGACTTATAATCGCTCTTCTTGTAGATATATGTAATTCCTTTTTGGGTAAAATAATAATCTACTGCCCCTCCACTTTGATAAAAAAGTATTTCTTGACGATCGTTTCCAAAAATATCTTTAAGCTGTCCATCATTCTTAACAAATTGACCATAAGCTA
>JBBEBO010000144.1:0-17766 GCA_040882265.1 Brumimicrobium sp.
TTTTAGTCCACTCTTATTCAAAGTTTAAGTGACATCCTCATCAAACCTTGAACTTTAAACTTTTGAACCTCAAACCTTAAACAACCTCACTCTACCTTCTGCTTTATAACCTGAAGAATCTCATAATTTGAAACATCATACAAGTATATTAAAAAGTGCATGTTTGATGCATCAATGCCCATTGGTAAAGAATAAGAATAGTCAAAAGTAATCTTCTCACCTGATGGAGTTGTTGCAGGAAAAATTTCAATGCCAAATGGGTTATCATCAATACTTCCCAAGTGTTTATCTCTGTGTAAATAGAACTCATTACTTGAATTATCCGGCATTAACTGCCAATCGACAAGTGAATCTTGAATCACGTAAACCACTGCGTTCATAGTAATTTCTTCATCAGTTAATTTCACTGCTTCAACATGTAAATAACCTCCATTAGTTGATGGGTAATAATTAAATGCGGACTGCAAGTTTACTTTTAGGTCATTAGCATTCAAAATATCACTAGCTCTACTCTGCCAAGTTCCAGAAAAATCAAACATCTTTTCATCAATTGTTTTTCTATTCACTGTACCTTGTGGATTTCCAATAAAATTATATCCATTTTGAAACTCTTCTCCATAAGCATCTGAGTCTGGATTGGTATGATCCGTATAGTAACTTGTGGCTTCAGGGTTTGAGGATTGAAATGAGTTTTGGGCACCTGGATCAGTATGTATTGAAGCTACAAAAACCCTTTCAGGATTGTTTTCATGGATATCGTGAGCAATCGTTGCTGCTTCAGGACAATTATTACACTTGTGACCTGTATAATCCTCGATGAGCACATTAATGTCTGTGTTTGTATTTTCTGGAAAATCAGGATATTCATTATCCATATACTCCTGCCAAACACCTGGATAAAGAGTTGTATCCAATTCAATATTTTCAAGAGTTGCTTGATTTTGATAAGGATTCTCAACCTTATCGCAAAACGAAAGCGATAAAATCAAAAAAGCTGAAACTGTAAACAATATTAATTTTTTCATATTAATTAATTAAAATGAATGAGAAAATGTCACTGTTAATCCATTTGAGGCAGGTACAAATCGGCAAATTCCACCTACACAAAATAACCCAGCATTTTGGCGTCCATATCCTGCCTGAAGTCGAGTTGAACCCCAAATTCTTCCAACAAATACCATCGGATAATTGATGCGATCATCGGGATTTGGATTGCCATAATTCGATTGAAATATTGCACTAAAAAACCAATCTGGTGATATTGTGTATTCCACAATAGCGGTTGCCCAATCTCCACGGTCTTTATTATCCATAGTCCAAAGTCCTTGAAACTCTGCCCGAATGGTATTTTTTCTGTTTATTTTATACTCAATATCCAACACTCCAATATGTGATTCAATAATGCCTTTTTCATTTGTCAATTTCATAACGTCATTATTCATAGTAATATTGAAATAGTTTAAACGAATCGTCCAATCTTTATGTACTTTACGTTTAATCTGTACGTTAATGTCTCTCCAATATAATAAATCACTTTTATCAAACAAAGAAGATTCGTAAGTTACTCTAGAAGAATCATTCGGGTTGATATTACTTGTTTTTTTCAAGGGTTCATAAGCTGTAGAGAAGTTTAAAGAAACATCTGTTCCATACTTACCGCCAAGTTTTGAGCCTCGTTTTATTTTATAAATAAGATCTGCTTGAAAAGCTACCTCTCCATTTGGTTGAGAAGCATAAGGATAAAGTGTTGCCGCTAAATTATAAGTGTGCGTTTTAGTTAAAGGAGGAATAAAACCAATCGTAACATCTTGTAAAGTAGCATTTCTATCACTTCTAAAACTCATATTATCAATCGATTTAGCAGATAATAAAATTCCTAAACCACGTTGTGAATATCCTGCATTAATAATCATTCCTTTTCCATAGTTGTAAATGAATGAGTTATCTTGAGAAGGGTCTTGCTCTTTGATGATATATTCTCCATTAAGGAAAAACTTTTTGTAAGCCAATTCCAGTCTACCACCGTAAGAACCTGTGTTTTCTGGTAATACGAACTCGCTATTATTATCTTCCTGATATTTCGAAACAAATGATCCTGCAGCTGTAATTCTAAATTGTTTTTCAGCAAGTTTTGGGAACCATTCGTTGATGTTAAATTCTAAATCAGCACCTCTCACAATTCCGGGAGCGTAGTTGTTTTTTCCATTCGTAAAAGAATAACGTTGTTTTCCGTAAACCGTCTTTAAAGTTACACCTTTGTATGGTTTCAGTTTCACCCGAAACCCATTCATCATATTGTCAAAACCAAGTGCTCGATCTTCATATGCTCTAAAAATTAATCCTGAACCAAACTGATCATAGAAATTACCAAATGTCACATCGACAATGTCATTTTCATATCCAAAGTAACGATAACCTAGCCCTGCGCCTTCAAAACGGTCGGGATAACCGAGAATTCTAGGCATATACGCCTCCATTCTTACTCCCGCTTTAAATCCGTGACTCCTATAATTAATGTTTGCATAGGAATTAACCAGTGACTTCTCATCAGGTTGTTGAGCATTAATTGCTGAATCTGCAACTAAGAATTGGTAAACAGTTTCAATATTTCCAGAAATACCACCTTGTGAATAGGTTGTTTTAGAATTTAAAAAAACAAACCCTAAGGCAATAATACCAACAGACAATTTCATGAATAACCAGTGTTATAAGTACTTAATAAATTTATTCAACGCCTACAATTTCCAAAATCTTATCATACAATTCATACTCATCACCTGGAGCATAGTTATTGTGTGAATAGACAATATTTCCTTCACCATCAACAACAAAAGTATGAGGAACATTATTTACACCCATGGCTCTTTTAAACTCTCCATTTGGATCGAGCAAAATTTCATAATCCCATGCTTTTGAATCTACGTAAGGTACAACTCTATTTTTTGTGCGTTCGTCGTCAATAGAAACAGCAATTAACTTAACTCCTGTTTCATCCTGCCAATCGATGTATAAATCGTTAATCGCATTCAATTCTTTTTTACACGGTGCACACCAAGTTGCCCAAAAAGAGATAATAATTGGTTTCCTATCGTTTGACATGTCACCAGTACTGACTGTTTCCCCAACTAAATTTTTAAGGTCCACAGATGGAACTTCTTTTTTAAGAAGTTCTTTGGATTCTTGCTCTTGAGAAAGAAAGGTTTGATTAGCACCAATAAGTGCAAAAATGCTTAATAATATCAGTTTTTTCATAATGAATTTTTTTTCAGCTACGTGCATAAACTATACCACAAAAATAAATTGTTAGATTTCAAATATAGATAAAAATTGCAATTGATTGAAGATGAAAATTAATAGACAATTGGATTTCAAAAAAAAGGGACGATATGCAATCATATCGTCCCTAGTTATTTTACATCAAAAAAACAACTTGTTTTAATCTAAAACAGAAAGTTGAGTGTTTGTTTGAGAATATTCAGTATTAACTGTCACAGTGTAAATACCAGCATCAAATCTTTCAGTATCTATCTGAACAGTATTTTCACCTTCAACAACACCTAAGTCTTCAAAGTATACATTTTGACCTACAGCATTCGTAACTGTTACTGTAGTATTTGAAGCAGAAACGAAGTTAAATTTCACTGTAGCATTTCCACTAGTTGGATTAGGATAAACATTTAAACTAATATTATCATCCACTTCTTCAATTAAATCAGCAGTCGCTGTAGGACAATTATCTAGCTCTGTTTGGTAAGCAGCAAACATTCCTGCTCCAAAACCTACATCATGTTTAACAATAGTGCTGTAAGCTGGATCAGCTATATCAGGACAAATCATAACAAAAAACGGAATTGAACCCGAATTAAATCCGTGATTTGATGAATAGTGAAAATATTGAAAAGAATTATCAGTATTATAAGAAAATTTAGGGTACTCATAAAAACCACCATTCCAATCAAGTCCGTTAATTACAGCGTCATCATCATTTTGTTCAATTGAAATAGCTAATGCTTCTAAATTTTCTTCACCAGATCCATTATTCTCAACTAATTCTGATATTTCAGGAGTTGAACTCTCACATGGACCACACCATGAAGCCATAAAATCTAATATGATTGCTTGACCATTAGATAAAGCTGCGTGTAGATCAAATTCATTTCCTTTGCTATCAGTTGCTACATATTGAGGTACTGGAGGATAAATTGAATAATCGTCATCCAAAGTATTGTTTGACATATCATCATCAGCTGTTGTAATTTCAGCATTAAATGTTTTACTAACTCCTTCTTGAACACCGTTGATATTAACATCTATGTCATGACTTTGACCAGTAGATAAATTAATTCCAGTTATATTTTCAGTTGTAACTGTTCCACCATCAAAGCTCCAGTCTAAATCAAAATCTGTAACATCGTTTTGTCCAACGTTAGTACATGTGATTGTGAAAGTTCTATCACCAACAATACTCTTGTCAATACTAATTTCTGTAATTTCCATATCGTCAGCACTAACCTCTATAACTTCAACGTTATCTATGTTTAACATGCTTTCATCATCTGAAATATGACGAAATGCAATATGGATCGTTTCACCAAGATGCGCAGATAAATCAACAGAATGAGGAGTTACAGCGTTGGGCTCATCAGTTATACTCAATAGAGTTGTTGTAAAGTCTGCAGTAGCTGTACCTGTTGTAGATAATAATACTTCATACTCTTCTAAAAAATTCGCTTCACTTGATGAACCATCATAATTTAAATAAAATACACCAGAAGCTGGAATGTTTATTGCAGGAGTAATTAACCAGTCATCAGTTGGTCCTGTACCGTTATTATCATACCATGAAGAACTTGACGCCAACTCATTCCCAGAATTCCATGCCCAACTCGCATATGCTGATTGACTAGTTGTAGAAGTAAAATTATCTTCATCTAATATAGTCCACGAGCTTGGAATATCATTATCGAAAGTTTCAGAAAATATCTGACTTTGTGCAAAAATACCTCCAAAAACAATTGAAGATACTAGAAGTAAAATTTTTTTCATAATTAAAGTTTTTAACATTTGTTAAACAAATATAAACTTATTATTTACATTTACCTTAATAAAAAATTATCTTATTCGTGGATTTCTAAATTATTAGATATACAAATATAGTTAATACAATATGCTTTTTTTTTATTATATTTGGAGACACAAAAATATTTACCATGAGAAAATGTTACCTTTTATTATTCGCTACGACTTTTTTAAGTACTCATTTTGTTGTCGCTCAAGACGTATATATCTCTTGGGAGGAGGATTACACAATGCCTTACAATGGTGAAGAAGTTACAATTACTGGTGGTGATCAAACAATTTATACCAACTTTTACGTCAAAAATATTGGAGCGGATGCTGGCTTTATATGGAGACGAGATATAATCTCAATTTCGTCACCAGGCTATAGCGATCAACTATGTGATGATCAAATTTGCTATACTGCAACAGGAAATCCATGGATTTGCCCTTCAGCAATGACAATCAGTCAAGGTGATTCTTCTTTGTTTCAGCCTAAACTGTTAACAAGCGGTTATGCTGGAACTGCTCATATGAGATATTTCGTATTAGATGAAAATGAAAATAAATTAGACTCTATAGATGTGGTTTTTACTTCAACAGCAGATGTTGCTGAAGAAAAAGCTACAAACCTTGACTTTAGTATGTTTCCTAATCCTTCACAAAAAGAGTTGACTATCCAAAAAGCATCTTCTAGTAAGGAAAGTACAGTAATATTCATTGATGCTCTTGGTAAAGAAGTTTTAAAAACTCAAATGAATAATATAACAATGAAAGTTGACATTTCATCTTTAAAAAATGGAATTTACTTCGTCCAAAACATCAATAACAAAGGTGTAAGAAGTGAAACAAAAAAACTTATTGTTCAGAAATAATTTAACTGTTACTTTGTTAGCTTGGACACTATAATTGGCAACCCTTTAGTAGCGTTTTCTCTAATTATTTCAAAGTTATTTGAAACTTCAACGTCGTTTGGGTCTACCAAATAGCACTGTGTATTATCAGAAGCATAATGGATTAGCCCAGCTGCAGGATATACATTTAAAGAAGTTCCCACAACAATAAAAACATCGGCTTCTGAAACAACTTCAGCAGCTTTTTCAAGCATTGGAACAGCTTCTCCAAACCAAACTACATGAGGTCTAAGTTGATATCCTTCAGGACATAAATCTCCAATCTTAACCTCCCAGTCTTTTTGATGAAAATACTTTTTCTCACAATTTGGTCCCGAACTTTTTACTTTGTTTATTTCGCCATGTAAATGCAAAACTTTTGTACTCCCAGCCCTTTCGTGCAGATCATCGATGTTTTGTGTAATAATGGTGACATTGAAGTGTTTTTCTAATTTAGCTAGCGCAAAATGTCCTTCATTTGGTTTTGCTGTATAAGCTTGTTTTCTTCGCATATTGTAGAACGCTGTAACCAACTTAGGATCTTTTTCCCATGCCTCAGGAGTTGCAACATCTTCAATTCGATATTTTTCCCATAATCCTCCACTGTCTCTAAATGTCCCTAATCCAGATTCTGCACTTATTCCCGCTCCACTTAATACAACAATTTTGTCTTTTAACATCCTTTCAAATTTTATATTTCTTTTGTTATGCGCTATTTTGTTAATTTTACGCCCTTGCATTTGAAAAAGAAACAGATATTATGGCTAAGATAAGAAAACAAGACGCACTAGACTACCATTCTCAGGGAAAACCAGGGAAAATTGAAGTTGTTCCTACAAAACCGTATAGTTCTCAACGCGATCTATCATTGGCTTATTCTCCAGGGGTTGCAGAACCTTGTCTTAAAATTGCAGAAAACCCTGAAGATGTATATAAATACACAAGTAAAGCCAATCTTGTTGCTGTAATTTCAAATGGAACAGCTGTTTTGGGATTAGGTGATATCGGACCTGCTGCATCAAAACCCGTAATGGAAGGGAAAGGATTACTTTTTAAAATTTTTGCAGACATTGATGTTTTTGACATTGAAGTTGACGCTAAAGATCCCGAAAAATTTATACAAACGGTTAAGGCAATCGCTCCAACCTTTGGAGGTATTAACTTAGAAGACATCAAAGCGCCCGAGGCATTTGAAATAGAGGAACGTTTAAAAGAAGAATTAGACATTCCTGTAATGCACGATGATCAACACGGAACTGCCATTATTTCTTCCGCAGCTTTATTGAATGCACTAGAGCTTGCTAATAAAAAAATGAGTGATGTTAAAATAGTCATCTCTGGCGCAGGTGCTGCTGCTATGAGTTGTGCTAAACTTTACTGCTCTTTGGGAGCAAAACTTGAAAACATCTTTATGTTTGATAGTAAAGGACTATTATCAAAAGAACGAAAAAAACTTTCAGGCAATAAAGCACATTTTGCCACACATAAAAAGTCAAGTGATTTAGCAACTGAACTCAAAGGTGCTGATGTATTTATAGGGCTTTCGATGGGAGGTATTGTTTCTAAAGAAATGATTAAATCAATGGCTGCCAACCCTATTGTTTTTGCTTTAGCAAACCCTGAACCCGAAATTTCTTATAAAGATGCAATGGCTTCGAGAGACGACGTAATCATGGCTACTGGTCGATCAGATAATCCTAATCAGGTGAATAACGTTCTTGGATTCCCATTCATTTTTCGTGGAGCACTAGATGTTCGTTCTCGCTCCATTAATGAGGAAATGAAGCTGGCTGCTGTTCACGCAATTGCTGCTCTAGCCAAAGAAACTGTTCCAGATGAAGTTAGTGAAGCTTACGGTGAGAAGAGCATTACGTTTGGTAGGGATCAAATTATTCCAAAACCATTGGATCCAAGATTAATCTATTATGTAGCTCCAGCTGTAGCTCGTGCTGCTATGGAATCAGGTGTTGCTAGAAAACCTATTGAAGATTGGGATGCTTACGAAGCAGACTTAAAGAAACGTTTAGGTCTTGACAATAAACTGGTAAGAACAATTACAGAAAAAGCAGAGCGCAATCCAAAAAGAGTAGTATTTGCCGAGGCTGATAATTATAAAATATTAAAAGCAGCCCAAACTGCATACGAAGAAGGAGTAGCATTCCCAATATTACTCGGTCGTCGTGCAAAGGTAGAAGCAATGATCAAAGAGTTTAGTATGGAATTTCCAGAAGTGGAGATTGTTGATCCAAAAACTGAGCAAGAACATAAGCGTCGTGAAAGGTATGGAAAGGAATTCTTTGAAATGCGTAAACGAAAAGGGTTTACAGAGTATGAAGCGCTTAAAATCATGCGAGAACGTAACTATTTTGGTGCTATGATGGTGCATACTGGTGATGCTGACGCAATGGTTTCTGGTGCAACTCGAAAATACCGTGATGTTTTAAGACCAGCGCTTCAAGTAATAGGTACTCAAAAAGACGTTGACATCGTTGCAGGAATGTATATTTTAGTGACTAAAAAAGGCCCTATATTTCTTGCTGATACAACTGTAAACTTTAACCCTACAGCGGAGCAAATTGCGGATATAGCTAATAACGTAGCAAAAACAGTTCGTAAATTTAAAATGACGCCTAAAATTGCATTGCTTTCTTATTCGAACTTTGGTTCTGCACCTGGTGAAGACTCTAACAAAATGGCAAAAGCTGTGAAAATTATTCACGATAAATATCCAACACTTACAGTTGACGGTGAAGTTCAAGCCAATTTCGCAATGAACAACGAAATGATGATGGATCAATTTCCGTTTTCTGAACTCGCTAATAAAGAAGTAAATACTTTTATCTTCCCGAATCTTTCCTCTGGAAATATTGCTTATAAATTATTACAAGAAATGACCGAAGGAGAAGCAATTGGTCCTGTTTTAGTAGGTTTAAGAAAATCTGTTCACGTACTTCAATTAGGTTCAAGTGTGAGAGAAATAGTAAATATGGTTAAAATCGCAGTTGTTGACGCACAAAGTAAATAAATTATGATTACACATCTTAATGGAAGACTCATTGAAAAAACACCTACTTCTATAGTTGTAGAATGCTCAGGAATCGGTTATGAAGTTAAAGTTTCACTAAACACTTTTGCTGCTATTGGTAGCGAAGAAGCGATAAAAATTTATACGCAGTTCGTTGTGAGGGAAGACGCTCAAATTCTCTATGGATTTGCTGAAAAAGAAGAACGTGAAATGTTTAATTTTCTTGTTTCAGTTTCTGGTATTGGCCCAAGTACTGCCATTTTAATGTTGTCTTCATTAAATCCAACTGAGATTGCCCAAGCAATAACCACTGAAGATGTTCAAACCATACAGAGTGTAAAAGGAATTGGTGCCAAAACAGCGCAACGCGTTATCATCGATTTAAAGGATAAAATGTTAAAATTTGATGTTCAAGAGGATAATTTTTCAAGTTCAAACAATACTATACGCTTTGATGCGTTAACTGCATTGGTCTCTTTAGGTTTTGACAGAAAATCTGCTGATAAGGCCTTAAATAAAGTTATTGCTGATCAAAGTACGGTTGAGCTATTAATTAAAGATGCGCTTAGAGTTTTGTAACAGATTGTTGTCTTGAATTTAAAAACATTACATACTATATTACCAGGATTATTCATTGTAGTAATGGCTTCTGTATTCTCCATTATGGTTTATGGGCAAACAGATCCAGACTCAATTGATCTCAAATATCCAATAAACAATCCGCACGATCCTACTTCAAATAAAAAACAAAGTTTCGACTTAGGAGATCCCTCGAATGTAGAAAAGACTATTGTTTACGATCCAAAAACAGGTAAATACATCTTTAAGGAGTCTATGGGCGAAGATTTAAACTTTCGAAACCCTTCAATGATGACGTTAGATGAATATATAGAATATGAGCGTCAACAGGAGAGACAATCTTATTGGAAGGAAAAAATTGATTCACAAACAGAGGAAGAGCAAGGGTTAATCCCACCTATTAAAATTGACAACCCTGGATTTGCAAATATTTTTGGAACCGATGAAATTGAAATCCGCCCTGAAGGTAGCGTTGAGATATCTATGGGAGTTAACTCTGCTCGTTATGACAATCCTATGTTGCCAGAACAACAGCGAAGAATTACCCGTTTTGATTTTCAACAACAAATTCAATTAAACTTAGTCGGTCAAATTGGTGATAAAATGAAACTTGGAGCTTCGTATAATACTGAAGCAGCTTTTGATTTTGACAATGTCACAAAACTTGAATGGACAGGAGATGAAGATCAAATTCTTCAGAAAGTTGAAGCAGGTAACGTTTCAATGCCTTTAGAAACATCCCTAATCGAAGGCTCTCAAACACTTTTCGGGGTTAAAACTAGAATGCGATTCGGCAGATTAACAGTTGATGCAATTGCTTCCACTTCTAGAGGGCAGAAAAAGGATATTAACATAAAAGGTGGTGCTCAAGTTCAAGATTTTGAGTTAAAAGCTGATGAGTATGAAGCAAACAGACACTATTTTTTGAACTATTATCACAGAGAAAACTATGATGAAGCAATGGAGTCTGTTCCGATTGTTAGTTCATTAGTCGATATTACTAGAATTGAGGTTTGGGTAACAAATCAATCCAATAGAGTTGAGGACACCAGAAACATTTTGGCATTTACTGATTTAGGAGAGTCAAATAGTGATAATTGGTCAGGGAACCCCGGTAACGCATCGAGTAATGAACTGCCCGACAATAACTCAAATGGTTTATACGATTTCATAAAAGACAACAGTACAATTAGAGGTTTTAACAATGCTGTTTCAGCGCTCGAGGCTCAAGGAACAAACCCAGGGCCATTTAGTCAAGCTCAAGAATATGAAAAAGTTGAAAATGCACGTCGTCTTACCGAGTCAGAATTCACATATAATGCACAACTAGGTTTTATCTCTGTAAACCAACCGTTAAATAATGATGAAGTACTAGCTGTTGCTTATGAATATACTTATGCAGGAAGAACTTATCAGGTTGGTGAGCTCTCAACCGATGGTGTGGTTGGACAAGATGCCTTGTTTTTAAAATTACTTAAACCTACAATCATCAATCCTAAAAATAAACTCTGGGATTTGATGATGAAAAACGTTTATTCAATTGGAGCTTATCAGGTGAGTCAAGAAGGATTTCGTTTAGACATTTTGTACAACAACCCTGATAATAGTTTATTAGTAAACTTCCTTCCCTACCCTAATCTCGACGAACGACAAGTTATTGATGTTGTTGGCATGGATAGATTAAATCAAAACAATAGAGCACAACAAGACGGTGTTTTTGACTTTAAACCAATTAATTTTAACGGAAATAGAGCAACAAACGGAGGAACAATAAATACACGAAACGGTAGGATATATTTTAGTACCATAGAACCTTTTGGAAAAACAGTCAGGGATGAAATGATTGAAGCAGGTAATGATCAAATTGTTGATAATGTAGCTTACGACGAACTATACGACTCCACGAAAATAGCAGCACAACAACTCCCACAAAAAAATAGATTTTATTTTAAAGGACAATATGAATCTTCCGTAAGTGATGAAATTCCACTTAATTCATTAAATGTACCCGAAGGGTCTGTTGTTGTAACAGCAGGTGGTATTCGCCTTGAAGAAGGATCAGATTTTACTGTAGATTATAATTTAGGGCGTGTTAAAATATTAAACTCAGCAGTTCTTGAATCAAATTCTGACATTAAAATTTCTATTGAAAGCAACTCTGTATTTGGATTTCAGAATAAATCTTTGATGGGAACACACCTCAACTATATGGTAAACCCAGATTTCAACATTGGTGCAACATGGATGAGGATGACAGAACGACCAATTACTCAAAAAGTAGATATTGGCGAAGAACCCTTTAAAAATAATGTAATTGGTGCCGATTTATCCTATAGAACAGATGTTCCCTTCTTGACTAAATTGATCAACTTTATACCGACTATTTCAACCAAACAGATGTCAACACTAACGCTTAATGCTGAAGTAGCCCATTTAATTCCTGGAGCACCAAAAGCGATATCAAAACAAGGAATATCTTATGTTGACGATTTTGAAGGTAGTCAGTCAACCATTGATTTAAAAAACTTTTCGTCTTGGAAATTGGCATCAATTCCTAAAGGTCAAGACGATTTATTTCCTGAAGCAGGGCAAACTAATAATTTAGCAGCAGGGTTTAACCGATCTCATATGTCTTGGTACACAATTGATCCCCTCTTCTTTCAAAATAATTCAATTACTCCTCAACATATTTCAGAGGATCCAGAAATGACTGAAAACGTTAACGTTGCAATTGTAGATAGAACTGATATTTTTCCAAATTTAAACCCAGCAGTAGGTACAATAACAAATTTACCTGTTTTAAACTTAACATACTATCCCGAGGAACGAGGGATGTATAATTATGACACTACTAACACAGTTGATGTAGATGGTAAGTTTACAAATCCAGAAGAACGTTGGGCTGGGATTATGCGTTCTTTGAGTACAACTAATTTTGAGCAAACAAACGTTGAATACATTCAATTTTGGATGCTTGATCCCTTTAATGATGATCAGGAAGCACAAAATCCAAATACACCTCATAGTGGTGGAGAGCTTTATTTTAACATAGGAAATTTATCAGAAGATATTTTACCTGATTCAAGAAAAAGCTTTGAGAATGGGCTACCAAGTGACTTTAGTGAAACTCAAAACATTGATGAAACAAATTGGGCGCGTGTTTCAACGCAACAAGTTGTTGTAAACGCTTTTGATAATGATCCAGACATCCGTGCTGAACAAGATGTTGGACTCGATGGATACGGTGACGATCGTGAACTTGAAGCTTATGAAAATTATGTCGATTGGGTAAATGCAAATGCTACGCTTTCTAACGAAGCCAAAGAAAGAATGCTTGATGATGTGTCAAATGACAATTACAATTACTATCGCGATGATGATTATGATGCCGAAGAAAGAAATATAATAGAGCGTTATAAGCGTTGGAATGGTCATGAAGGAAACTCTCCTACTCCAGAAATGTCCAACCAAGAAAATGCAGGTGGTTATCCTACTCAAGCGACAAACTCACCAGATATGGAAGATATTAATCAAGATAATAATTTAAGTGAGTCCGAAAGCTATTTTCAATACCGTGTTTCTCTCAAGCCTAACGATATGCAGGTTGGTAAAAACTATATTATCAATACACGTGAATACTCGAAAGGCGATAAAAATTATAAGTGGTATCAATTTAGAATTCCTGTAAGAAGTCCAGATAAAGCGGTAAACGGAATCTCAGACTTTAGATCTATTCGATTCATGCGCATGTTCTTAAAAGATTTTGAAGAAGAAACTACAATTCGATTTGCTAAATTAGAGTTAATTAGAGGAGAATGGAGAAAGTTTCAAGAAAGCTTGACACAGCCAACTGACGGTGTGCAAACAGATCCAGATTTAACATCGTTCAATATTGGCGCAGTAAATGTCGAAGAACACGATCAGCGAGAGCCAATCAACTATGTTATTCCTCCGGGTATTTTAAGAGAAGTTGACCCTTCACAAACGTTCCAACGACAACTAAACGAACAGTCGATGACCATAGAAGTTTGTGACCTAAAAGACGGAGATGCCCGAGCAGGGACAAAAAATGTTGGTATGGATATGATTATGTATAAGAATCTTGAGATGTTTATACACGCAGAGGAAGTGGAACCAACAAAACCATTAGAAGACGAAGATGTTACTGTTTTTGTACGTTTAGGAACAGATTTTAGGGAGAATTATTACGAATATGAAGTACCACTTAAAATAACTCCATGGGGCGCCTCAAACGAATCAGATATATGGCCTGAAGAAAATAATCTCAGGATAGTCTTTGATGAGTTGATAGATTTGAAAAAGGAAAGAAATGAAGCAATGGAACAGCCTAACAGTAATGCTGCTTTCAATGTTGAATATATCAAAGAGGTTGATCATCAACCCGGTTCTTCTGATAATAACGATGTCAATCACTCAAAAAGGCAAATAAAAGTCAGGGGAAATCCAAATATAGGCGATGTTAAAACAGTAATGATTGGTATTCGTAATCCAGCACAAAATTCAGACAATCCGTGGAAACCAGATGACGGTCTTTCAAAATGTGTTCAAGTTTGGGTGAATGAACTGCGTTTAACTGATTTTCAAAACGAAGGTGGTTCTGCCGCTTTGGCTAGAGCACAGTTACAAATTGCTGATTTTGCTGATATTCAATTAGCAGGAGCGTATAGCGGATTAAACTGGGGAAGCATTGATAGCCGAGTAGCCGAAAGACAAAGAGATACGCGTTTAAATTTAGATGTCTCAGCAAATGCACAACTTGGTCAATTACTTGGTGATAAAGTTAAAGTTGACATCCCATTTTTGTATACGTACTCAGTTGGAACGATCAATCCCAGATTCGACCCCTATAATCCTGACGTTGAACTATCTTCCTATGATGTTGAAGAACGCAGAAAAAGGCTGAAAGATGGTCAGGATTTTAATCAACGACAGTCATTTAACTTTACAAATGTTAGAAAAGCACGTAAACCTGGCGCTAAAGCTCGTATTTATGACATAAGTAATTTTGCTTTAAATTATTCCTACAGTGAAGATCTCCACCGTGATTTCAGGACAAATTATGATCGAACTACGATATGGAAAGGTGGCTTGAATTATGTTTACAGTGGATCCCCAAAATTAGTTGAGCCATTCAAAAACGTAAAATTCATGCGTAAATCTAAATGGTGGGACTTAATACGATCCTCTAACTTTTATTTAGGCCCTAAAAACATTAGTATCAAAAATAATCTGATTAGAAACTACAACGAAAGACAGATTAGAAATAATATTCCAAATACTGACTTTGAATTTCAACCAATTTACTTGAAGAATTTCACATGGAATCGCGCTTACGATTTTAAATATGATATCACTAGAAATTTAAAATTTGACATTTCTGCAAATAACAACTCTATTTTTGATGAGCCCGAAGGACGAGTAGACCGTGGTGAAAGTCCCGATCTTTATCGTGAATATCAAGACTCTATCCGATCTCAAATGAATACCTTAGGGAAAGTTATGAGGTACGATCACACCTATAATATTTCTTATAATTTACCTTTTGATAAAATCCCAGCACTGGACTTTTTAAATTCAAACATTCGCTATAGTGGTTCGTACGAATGGAGTCGTCCAAATCTTGGGCGAGAAGCATTTGGAAATAAAATTCAAAATAGTAGAAATGTGAACTTTACTTCTCAGATGAATATGGTTAACCTCTATAAGAAATCAGAGTTTTTTAAAAAAATCATTGATGATGGTAGAGGAGGAAGATCAACTGCTCGTCGATCAGCTAGAGGTGGAGCACGTAGAAGTGCACGTGGTGGAAATGGGGGCGATTCCAAAAACGATAGCAAACTTGCTAAAAAAGTAGAGGAACTACAAAAAAAACTAGAAGAACTAGAAAAAGTCGATGTTGAAAAGCTTGACGAGGAAGAGCTGGAAGAACACGAAAAAGAATTAGCAAAAGTAAATCGAAAGCTAGAACGAAAAGAACCTAGACTAGAAAAACAAGAAGAAAGAATTGAAGCTAAGGAAGAACGAGAAGAAAAATACAATGAAAAGTATGGCAAGCCTTTTCATCCAATTACAGGGTTTTTGGGCAGGGCTGTGATGTCTGTCAGAACAATTTCAGGTACATACACATTAAATGATGGAATGGAGTTGCCAGGTTATTCTCCAAGCTCACAGGTATTAGGTTTGAGTGGAAGAACTTCCAACGATAATCGAATGAGAGGGTTTGTTTTAGGTGAACAACAAAGGGATATATTTGGTCGTGAATCAGGCTTTGAATATGCACCTTATGCAGCGGATCAAGGCTATATTGTAGATACTAGCGGATTAAATAGTCAACATACTGTAATGCATGCACAAAACTACAATTTGCGTGCAAGTTTAGAACCTATTAAAGATTTAAAAATAGACTTGACAATGAACAGAAACTTTACTGAAAACACCTCCGAGTTTTATCGATTCAACGACAGTTTACAAGATTTTGAAAGTCAAAGTAGGTTTAAAACAACTAACGTTACTTATTCAACAATATCAATACAAACCGCCTTCGAGCAATTAGCCCCAAAAGATAATTATAGGTCTGAATCTTTTGATAGAGTCAGGGACACGCGCGCAGAGGTTTCAACCTTTTTAGCCGATGGGAATCCAAATAGTCAAACAGATAGTGCTGGTTATCAAGATGGATTTGGCCCGAGTCAGCAAGATGTGTTAATAGGCGCATTTTTGACAACCTTCTCTGGAAAGGATGTAAACGAAAAAAGCATTTCTCCTATTCGAAGTATTCCTTTACCAAACTGGCAAATTTCTTATAATGGCCTGACTAAATTTAAAGCGTTGCAAAAATACCTTCAAAACTTCACTTTGAGACATGGTTATACTTCAACTGTAACCGTATCTGGAATGCAAACAAACTTAAATGCTGAAAGAGATAGCGATGGTTTCCTTGTCGCCAGAGATATTAACAACAACTTTATTCCAAACCAACAAGTTCAAAACATTACAGTTTCTGAACGCTTTTCACCACTCATCGGTTTTGATGCTACATGGAAAGTAAACGGCAATGGTTTACTCACTAAGTTTGAATACAGTAAAGAGCGATCAGCTGCTTTATCTCTTACAAACAATCAAATTACAGAAGTACTAGGAACACAAATTGTCGTTGGTGCAGGATATAAATTCACTAATTTCCGCTTGCCATTAACAGTTCAAGGAAATAAACTAAAACCTTCAGATTTAAATATTCGTTTTGATTTATCTATTCGAGACAACCTCACTGTTATAAGAAAAGTTGTTGAAAATACAAACCAAGCAACAGCAGGTCAAAAAGCAATGTCTCTTACCTCGAGTATTGCTTATTTAGTTGGTAAGAACCTTACAATGTCTCTCTACTACGAACAACAATTAACCGAGCCAAAAGTTGCAACTTCATACACCACTGGAAATATTTCAGCAGGTATTCGTTTAAGGTTTAATTTAGGTGGATTGTAAATAGTTGCCTCGATCTGAAGTTAAAACAAAATCGTATGAAACAAGACACCATCATTCGAAAAGCTAAAAAAGGAGACGAAAAAGCGATCATGGGTCTTGTTCAGGAACTCGCCGAATATGAAAGAGAGCCCGATGCCGTTATCAACACCCCAGAACAACTAGCCATTGATTTATTTGAAGATAAAATATGTAATTGTTTTGTTTTAGAAATTGATAAAAAAATCCGTGGTATGGCGCTTTATTATATTTCATACTCTACCTGGCGAGGAAGATGTTTGTACCTCGAAGATTTATATATCCAACCCGAATTCAGAAGAAATAATTACGGAGAAAAACTCTTTCAAAAACTCGTAGATGAAGCAAAAAAACTAGGCGTTAAACGAATGGATTGGCAAGTACTGGAGTGGAATGAGCCCGCAATCAAGTTCTATAAAAAAATAGGAGCTTCCTTAGATCCTGAGTGGTGGAATGGAAGAATGTATTTTTAAAATGCGGAGTTCGCAGAGAAGGCGCAAAGAACACTAGTAGAAGGTGAGGGTTTGTTTGTGTGAAAGTTCGACATTCTTAAATCCCAGTCCGACGACTGGCGGGCGTATTCAAAATTCTGCGGTTTTAATTTGAAGTTTTGTTTTAACCACCAAGCGTGCACATACCTTAACCTGCATTATTCATGGGTTTTCGTAATGAAAAGTCAAAATGTCAATAGAT
>JBBEBO010000145.1:0-17679 GCA_040882265.1 Brumimicrobium sp.
AAACCAAACTTTATATTTTTGTAATTTTGTAACATTACATAATTTAATCGTTACCATAATATACAATTTGCTAAACAACTACAGATTTTACAATGCAAAAATTATTTTTATTTCTACCAGTGGTTATTTCTTTTTCATCATTTGCTCAGTTTAAACCTGGTTTTGATGAAGGTGAAGCGATCGATTTAATTCGAATTTGTAATAGCCAAACGTTTATTGATATAAAAGGTACTGATAGAGAGATTATACCAAATAATTTCAACCGTGTATATTCATCTACTCCTAATGTAATGGATAATATGTTTCAGGTTTATAAAAAGCGTAAGGTTGGAATTATTCATTTTAGAGGTTCAACGGCTCATCCTAATAGCTGGATTGAAAATGTTTACTCAGCGATGATTCCTGCTGAAGGAAAAATAACCGTATACGATCAGGAAAATGATTATGTATTTGCAAGAAGTGATAGTGCTGCAGTTCACAGTGGGTTTGCACTTGGAGTCGTTTTAATGATTAAAGACGTTATTTCCCAAATAAAATTACTTCATTCAGAAGGTATAAATGATATTATAATTACTGGACATAGTCAAGGAGGAGCTTTAGCAATTATGACTCATGCTTATTTGGAAAACTTACCCAAAGGGAGAATTGACGATGATATTACATTTAAAATGTATGCATTTGCAAATCCTATGGTGGGAAATACAGAGTTTGCAGAAGAATATGAACGTCGTTTTACATCAGAAGGAATGAGTATTAGAATCATCAATCCAGATGATTTAATCCCTGCAATGCCAATGACATATCGCGATGGAAAGTTTGTATCGTCAGATGATGTTGTTTCTTGGATTACTGGAACAAAAGAGTTTAACTATAAAGAATTAGGTGTTGAATTAATCATGCGGAAATTTAAAAATGGAATCACTTCATACATCAATAAATCTAATCAATTGATTGATAAGTTGATATCTAAACAAATGGGTGATATTATTCTTCCTGATTATGTAAACGATATACAATACGTTTCAGTAGGAGATCTACACAAATTAGAATCATTTGAATATCCAGAAATCATTAAAGATTCAGTTGATATAAGTGAAGATGAGTTTAAGCATTTTAAAAAACTTCCAGATGGAAGATATAAAAGGAAAGAACCTTCTTTTTATCAGCATAAACCTTACAACTACTATGTGGGAATACTTAAAAAGTACGCAGAATCTGAATATAGAAGGTTGGGGGATAAGTATCTAGTAGAGAATTTATGATTAACTCATTTTTCTTTCTTTTTTGATGTTATCATAAGCTTCTTGAATACGTTGAAACTTTTCTTTGGCGCCTTTCTCATATTCTTCACCAGCTTGAGCTACTTTATCAGGGTGATAACGAACAGCCATTTTTCGATAAGCTTTCTTTACTTCTTGATCTGTTGCTGATTTTTCAACACCTAAAATTTTATAATCACTTTCGGTGTCTCGATGGAACATGTTTTTTACACTGGTAAAGTCCATATCTGGAACTCCCATTAAAAGAGCAATTCTTTTTAGAACAGCCATTTCACTTTGAGAAACTTCACCATCAGCTTTAGCAATTCCAAATAAGTAATGGAGGAGTTGAACACGTACCTCTTGCCGAGTTTTCACTTTAATATCAGCGCAAATCTCACTCAAAGGCAATGGCTGATCTTGGTCGATAAAAGCTTTTAAAGTTTTGAGATGGGTTTGCGTGAATTGTGGTCCAAACTGTTGTTTTAAAAACGCTTTGACATATTCTAATTCTGATTTTACAACACGATTGTCTGCAGTCATCACTGCAGCCGAAAGCGCCAATAACATAGTAGGGAAATCATAGCGTTGAGATTGACGCTGATAAAAACCATAAATATCCTGCGTTGAGCTAAAGCGTTGACCACCTTGACCACCGCGTTCGTTCATATATTTAGCTGCTCTTGAGAAGTTGTCAATAAAACCGCCAATTAAAAAACCTAAAAAAGCTCCGAAAAATCGGTAGCCAGTAAGGTAGAATCCTAAACCAGCTCCTATCCATTTAAAATATCCTGTCATGTTTAAAAAACTAGGAGCGGCTCTTTGACCGCTCCTTTTTTATGTTATACTAATTCTATGCTTCGGTTTACAAACTCCGTGAGTGCCTCACCTTTTAACATTCCCTGCGAAAGTAATGCGAGATCTGCTAACTGCTTGGCTTTTTTCTTTTGATCACCTTTCTTTTTTGTGTTTAACAAATCCGTAATCTTAGGATGATTGCTATTGAGAACCATATTGTATGTCTCAGGGAAAGCACCCATAAAACCTGCACCGCCCATTTGTTGTTGCTCTTTCATTCTTCGAATAAATTCGGGTTGTGTTAAAACAATTGGAGCTTCAGATTCAGACATGCTTTCAAATTGTATTTTAAACTTGTCTTTATCCAAGATTTCTTCAAAAACTGGTTGAATTTTCTTTTGTTCTTCTTCTGTTAGTTTTGAAGGGATATCTTCATCTTTTTTAATTAATTTATCTAAAGTATCTGCATCCACTCGCGCAAAAGAAATGTTTTCTAAACTAGACTCCATTTTTTGTAGCCAGTGAGAAGCAAGCGGACCTTGAATTTCTAAAACTTCATATCCTCGGTCTGTTGCTGCTTTTACAAAACTAAATTGCTCTTCTTTACTATTTGTGTACAAGAATACTGTTTTGCCATCTTTATCTGTTTGTGTTGCTTTTACTTTCTCAGTAAATTCATCTAATGTATAGAATTTACCTTCAGTATTTTTCACCAAAGTAAACGCTTTAGATTTTTCAGCGAATTTGTCATCTGACAAAGTGCCATATTCAACAAAAAGGCGCAAGTCGTCCCATTTATTTTGGAAATCTTCGCGATCTTGATTGAACATTTGCTTTAACTTATCAGCAACCTTTTTAGTGATATGTGAACTAATTTTCTTTACACTTGAATCACTCTGCAAATAAGAGCGAGAAACATTCAGAGGAATATCAGGTGAATCAATTACTCCATGAAGTAGCGTTAAAAATTCAGGAACGATTTCTTCAACGTTGTCAGTAATAAAGACCTGATTAGAGTATAGCTGAATTTTATTTTTTTGAACTTCTACATTTTCCTTAATTTTTGGAAAGTAAAGAATTCCTGTCAAATTAAATGGATAATCTACGTTTAAGTGAATATGGAACAATGGCTGATCAAAAGACATTGGGTACAATTCACGATAGAAGTTGTTGTAGTTTTCATCCTTTAACTCACTCGGCATAATAGTCCAAGTAGGCTTTGTGTTATTAATTTGATTGGGAACTTCAACTGAAGTCTTCTTAACATTTCCTTCCTTATCTTTTTCACCAGAAGGATCTTCAACTTCCTCTGTTTGTGTTCCAAAAATTACGGGAATAGGCAAAAACTTGCAGTATTTATTTAAGATTCCGCTGATTCTATTTTCTTCTAAAAATTCTTTAGACTCTTCTGTAATATGTAGAATAATATCTGTTCCGCGCTGTTTTTTTTCTATTTCTTCAATTTTGTACTCAGTTGTACCATCGCTTGACCATTTAACAGCCTGAGCATCGTCGTAACGAGCAAGCGTTTTGATTTCAACATTATCTGCTACCATAAAGGCAGAGTAGAAGCCTAAACCAAAGTGACCAATGATTGATTCTTTACTGTCGGAATCTTTATATTTTTGAACAAATTCTTCTGCACCAGAAAATGCGATTTGATTGATGTATTTGTCGATTTCTTCAGCTGTCATCCCAATCCCATAGTCGCGAATTGTCAGTGTTTTAGCTTTTTTATCTAAAATCACTTCTACTTTTAAGTCACCGACTTCTTTGTCGTATTCTGCACTTTTAGCTAATACTTTAAGTTTTTGAGAAGCGTCCACTGCGTTCGATACCAACTCTCGAAGGAATATCTCGTGATCCGAATACAAGAACTTTTTAATGATCGGAAATATGTTTTCCGTTTGTACATTAATATGACCTGTTTTCATGTGTATAATTTTTATTGTTAATGTTGTGGGTTTTGGTAGTCAATCTTTATGCCATTGGGTTTAGACTGCCAAAATGACGCTGTTTGTTGGTTTTTCACTTAAAGTTTAAGGTTTAAAAGGTTTAATAGGATTCAAGGTTCAAGGTTCAAGGTTCAAAGGGTTCAAGGTTTAACTTCCCTTTAACTTTGAATAAAGTCGGACTAATACATCAAAGCTGAAAGTCGTAGATACATGGGGAATTATAACAAACATCGTTTATTCACCCATACTTGAACATTGAACCTTGAACATTGAATATAAAGTGAATTAAAAATTCAAAACTGAAAGATTATTAAAAAAGGAAATTATAAACCACATCTTCTAATCACCCACACTTGAATCATAATCATCCATTCTTTCTTCAAATCCTAAATAAGTTTTATTGAATTCTTTAGAAAGTTCAATAGCTACTCTTTTTTGATTAGTAAACTGTTTATAAAAGTTTTTGTTTTTCGAGAAATATATTTTAGTGATGTTTTCTGGAAATTGATCAAAAGTTATATCCAAAATATAATCCTTAACTTCAAGCCATGCATGGTAGTCTGACCCTTTTGTTCCCCAGACATACTCAACATTTTTAATGTTATTTTGTTGAAGCCATTTTCCAAATAACTCACACGAATAGCGACAGCAACCTTTTGGGAAGTTTTTGAATAAATTGCTATCTAACTCTTTACCATACAAATCAAAAACAGACCTTGCTTTTATAGCATGTTTTTGTATCAACTGATACTGTTCTAGAGATTTGCTTTGGGACATATCATTTTTTTTGTAAGTCAGAAGCATTAGGGTTAAAAAAGTAGATTCTAAGCTTTTACTTTAACAGAAATTTCCATATCAAATACAGCAACTAATTCGTTGTCTTTATTTTTAGCCTCAACTTTCACCCACTGATTTACGCGTTCTTTTGTTTCAAGTGCTTCTTTGAATGCTTTTTCAACGATTTCACCGTCATTAGATTCAAAAACTACATCTGACATTGCACGTTGAAGAAACTCGCCTTTAATGGCTTTAAATGCAAATGAGACGTTTACACCTGCCTGCTTCGCAAAATAATATGCATGTAGTCCAGCAGCGACATCTGCACCTACTGCTAAACTTCCAAAATACATTGATTTAAGATGATTTTTAGTTCTTCTACGAAGTTTAATTTTTATTTGGGAAGATTTTTCATCTAATCGCAATAATTTTGGGCGAACAAAAGCAATCATTGGGATTTTCACAATGCCCATCAACCAGAGTAGACGTCGCATTTTTGTAAGAGAAACACTATTTTGCATCGTCATATTCTTTTACTAATTGATCAATAATATCAGCTATTGGTTTTACATCTTTTACGTGTTCTATACTTGGACCCGCACACCAAAGTGTTTTGTATGTTGCACCAAATGCAGCTTTGCGAAGTGATTTCATGCCCTTCATAAAAGTTAAAGCCTTCACCCATTTTTTTATTTTTTTATTTTTGTTGAGCAAGCGTTCTAACCAATTTTGTTTAGTACCAATTTTCTCAACATAAGGTGTTTTAATCACCGTACAGGGTGTGCCAGAAAGCTTAGTGGTTAAGACGATATCATCTTTGCCATAATCCACGATTGCTTGTTTATACTCTTTAGTGACACCTGCTTCAGTTGAAGCGATAAAAATAGAGCCCATTGAAAGTCCGTCTGCACCTGCTTCGAGTACTTTTCTCATTTCCGCTCCATTACCAACACCACCCGCTGAAATAACTGGGATTTTACATGCTTTCTTAAGTTCTGGAACAAGTTTTTCGAATGGGAATGGCCCTGCATGACCACCTGCTTGACTATTTACAGCAATTAAAGCATCAGCACCTAATTGCTCAACTTTTTTGGCGTAATCGAGGTTCACAACATCACAAAAAACTTTTATACCGTTCTTTTTAGCCTCTTTGATCGTTTCTTCTGGTGAACCTAAACTAGTTATAATATAATCCACTTTTTCCTCGCAAATAACCTGTAACTGTTCCTTGTATAAGAAATTACTTTTATTTACAATTAAATTGATTCCCATTGGCCCATCCACTTCTTTTTTGACATGTTTTATTGCAGCCCTCAATTCATCAATTGTTCGATAATTTAAGGCGGGTACAGCGGCAGTTGCTCCAGCTTTTATAGAAGCGATGATCATTTCTACATTTGAAACTAAAAACATGGGTGCTACTATTATCGGATATCTGATTCCCAACATTTCACACAACGGTGCATCAATTTTATCAAGTTTTGCCATAAGGCTAAATTAATATAATTTTTTATGCATACACAATAAATTTCAATGAATTATTTGATTTAAAATAACCCCAAAGGATTATTATTTTGGTTTTAATAAGTAGTAATCTAACAACATTATTTAACGCTACTCTAAACAATTTGCTGTTTTTTTTGTCTAAATAACAAGTAATACTCATTATGCTATTTGATACATCAAAAAAAGACAAAAACACAAAGCAAAAGATCAATGATTTGGTTGGTGCACCCTATAATTTGTTTCAAACAACATTGCAGGGCAAGGGAGGGAGAGATTCGTCAAAGATGGAAGTAATAGAGTATAGCAAACTCTTTGATAAAATAATGAGTCAAAGCGCAGCTCAAGCACAAGCAAAAATTAGTATTCGACCATTTGGCATCGTACTTACAATTTTTATTCGGTCAAAGATCTACTCATGGGTAATTCCCTATCGATTTTTATCAATTATTAAGACAGATATTTTAGTCATTCATGGACAAGGTGAGTATTTGAAATTGGCAATAGATGGAGAAAAGGGAAGTGCCTACATAAGTAAGTTAATGAAGTTAAAACAGTAAAACCAAATCACCAAACAATCGGTTCTTCATCGTTTTTTGTTAAAATTTCGTTTGTTTTACTAAAATGCCCATTTCCAAACCATAAACCGCGGTTTGCACTGAGTGGTGAAGGATGGCCACTAGTTAGTATATAATGTTTTGAGCGATCAATTAGTCTTGATTTGTTTTTAGCAAAGCCACCCCAAAGAAGAAAAACTACTCCTTCTCTCTGTGAAGAGATTGTTTTAATCACTGCGTCAGTAAATTGTTCCCATCCTTTTTTTTGGTGTGAGCCAGCTTGATGTGCACGAACACTCAAAGTAGCATTAAGAAGTAGAACTCCCTGTTTTGCCCATCGATCTAAGTTACCTGAGTTAGGAACAGGAATGCTTAAATCTTTTTCAATTTCTTTAAAAATATTGCTTAAAGAAGGTGGATGTGCAACACCATCGTTGACTGAAAAACAAAGCCCATTCGCTTGATTAATTCCATGATATGGATCCTGACCAATGATCACAACTTTTGTTTTGTCAATTGGTGAATAGTCAAAGGCAGAAAAGATTAGTTTAGCAGGAGGATAACAAGTGTTATGCTTGTATTCTTGTTTTATATATTTTGCTAATTCTTTAAAATACTGTTGTTCAAACTCACTGTTTAATGCATCTTTCCAACTATTTTCAATATTAACATCCATAACGTATTATTCAATTAATCCAAACTGCTTAAAGTGATGTGTGAGGTGTTTACTATTTAGCTGATTCCACTGTTTAAAGTTTAAATCCCCATAGAATGGGTGTAATTCAGTTGTTTTAGCATCACTAAAATGATCTTCGAAGGTAATCCATTGCTCAACGAACTCGTCGATAGCATCTTCAAGAGATTCATTTCTCAACTGACGTTCTTTTGGAGCAAATGGCACCTCTAAATTTCGAGCCATTTCCTTATCTGTTTCTAAGAAACCTTGCATAGAGGTAATTTTTTCTTCTGGAATAAGAAGCTTTTGTTTTGTTTCACCACTTGCGATTTTAAGTGTGTCGGTTAAATGTTCAACCATTTCTTGTGCATTCATAGAACCCCAAAGTGGGTTTTTATCTTCTGTTAATCTGTCAAGGACAGGAAGTATAGCTTCTAAATTTGATTCTATAAACATAATTTTAATTTTTTGTTACTAAAATTTTTAAACACTTTGGATTACAATTTAAACTTACAACGTCTTTGTTTAAAAGGATTGGCTCACCATCAATATGGGCATACTTTTCTTTTGTCTCAACAACAGCAGACTTGACAACCTTAGAGGTAAAATAAGAAGAACGATCAATTGATCCGAAATAAGAACGAAAAAGCAGGTTTATAAAGCCTATAAATGAAGGGTTTTTAATACAAACAATTTCAAACTGACCATCTTTTAAATTTGACTGAGGTGAAACAACAAACCCATTCCCAAATTGTGAACCATTGGCGAATGTACAAAACAATAAGTTGTGCAGGTATTCTTCATTGTTAATTCGAACTGAAATTCCTTTATATTTTCTGAATTCAGAAATTACTAAACGGGCATAACTCAAAAAACCTCTTGAGTGGAATTTATCAAATCGCTCTGCAACAATTGCGTCAAATCCAAAGCCAGCAACGCCTAAAAAGAAATGGTTTTCTATTGAAACAGTATCGATCGTTGTGATCATTCCAATATTTAAATTCTTTATAGCATTTTTTAATTTTAAAGAAAAGTTTAAGTGTCTCGCTAATCCATTACCAGATCCAGTTGGAAGTATTGCTAGAGTAGTATTAGTATTGATCAAAGCTATTCCTACTTCGTTTACTGAACCATCTCCGCCAACTGCACAAACGATGTCGATATTGTCTTCAACTGCTTGTTTTGCTAATGTAGTAGCGTGACCACGGTTTTGAGTGAAAACAATGTTATAATTAAAAATAGAGTGATCTAAATAATTTTCAATCAATCTAGGTAAAATATTTTTTTTACCAACCCCAGAAATTGGATTTATTATGAATTGAATACTTTTTTTCATTTTACTTTCATCTCATTATGAATCAAATCATAATTATACCGCTGAATAATACCTTTTAACTTACTTTCCATTTTTAGTGCTTCATCTGTATAAAACTGAAGTGAATCTTTGTACAGAAGTGTATCCATCTTATAGTTGTATAACTCTTCAGTAGCATCATCTACAAAGTTAATCATATAATCATCTTCTAGATAATGATAGGTGTTTCCAATATAGTTAATTACAAAAGGGCTGTGATTTTTAAAATGTGAATTCCCAAATGCATAATAGTTTGAGTTATACCCTAAGTAATCGAGTAGAGTAGGTAAAATATCAATTTGATTAAATAACTTATCACTTACTTCTGGTTTAATTCGGTCTTTTGGATCAAAAAACAATATTGGAATTTGATACATACCTACACGTTTTGCATACTGTAATGAGGTTCCAGCTGGAGTGTGGTCAGCACAGATTACAAATATTGTATTCTTATACCAAGATTGTTTTTTAGCTTCCTTAAAGAATAATTTCAAACTCATATCAGCATAAGCAATAGCTTTAGCCATTGGATGAGGACCATTTGGAAGTTGATCTTTATATTTTTCTGGAATGATATAAGGGTGATGTGATGAAAGGCTAAATAATCCAGCTAAAAACGGTTCAGGAAGATTATTAGTGATTGATTCTGCTGTCCAAGGCATAAAGTATTCATCAGCAATTCCCCAAGCGTCATCACTATGGTCTTCGTTGTTGTATTCATTTCTTCCAAAGTAGTTATCAAAACCCGCGTGTGCAGCAAAATCATCAAATTTCATAGATCCATTTGTGGCTCCATGGTAGAATCCAGAGGAATATCCTTTCTTTTCGAGTAAATGTGGCAAAGCTTTAATCGAATTCATTCCGTAGTGAGATGAAATATAAGGATTGTCTAACAAGCTAGGAATACTAGCAAAAATTGCAGGAACTGCTTCAATGGATTTTTTACCGTTAGCAAAAGCATTGCTAAAATAGAGTGATTCATCAATTAAAGAGTCTAGAAAAGGGGTGTATGGTCCATTGTTGACTTTTCCTAACCATTCATTCCCAAAGCTCTCCATAATGATAACCATTACGTTTAAATCTTTTCCAATTTTATGATTTGAAGTTCCTGTTTGAATAGGGTTGTAAATCTTATTCTTTTCTGTTTTATCGTAAAAATCTCGTTCAATAAGTGATTTTTTTCCAATTGTTTTAATAATTGCCAATGGTGTATTCAATACTAAAGCAGTGTTGTCAGAATTTGTTAATTTTGATGCAGTAAGCATATCTGCAGGACGAAACCCTAACCCTCCACGGCCCATTATAAACAGCAATGCAGCACCTATAAAAAAGACAGCAGATTGTTTTAGGTAATTGACTTTAGTATTTGTTTTGCTACGCTCTCTATTTAAAGATTTATTATATAACCAATTGCTTAGTATAACAAGAAAAGCCAATGTTAAAATCAACCACCAGAAATCGTATAAAAAAGATCCGATTAACTGATAAAAGTCTTTTCCTTCAGTAAAAAATGTAAATAAATCTGAAGTACTTCTTTTGGCAGTATACTTAAAGTATTCAACATCTAGAAGATTAAAAGCAATCATTAAAGTATTGGTAATATGAAAGAGCACCTTTAATGAAACGGCATACCATTTCTTTTTCCTAAAAGGATGGGGGAGAAGTGAAAATGCATAAAAGGGGATAAACCAAATTCCTATAGCAATGCAATCAATCCAAATTCCAGCTAAAAAATCCAAAAATGTGACGTCGTCAAACTTATTTAAATTTGCTAAATAGAAGATTATTCGTGTAAGGGTCATCATTAAAAGAGTGATTCCTAATCTTTCTATAAGGCGCAAAAAGTATGAAGGAACTATTGATGACAATTTCATATCACAAAAATACATTTTTATAGAAAGTGACTCACCAGAATCGGTATTGTTTTATCTAAAACTTTGAATTAATAAACTAGCATATTAAGCTATTTTTATATAAATCAATCAACATTCTACAAATTTGGTGCTTGTTATCGTTCTTAAAGGAAATTCGGATTTAATCTATCCTCCAAAGAGATTCAATTAGATTTTGGCATCAAGCCCTATTTTTTAATTCTACTGATTAGGTATCCTGTTCCTTCAATTATCTTTCTAAAGAAATCAAAATAAAGTGTAATAATAAAAATAAATGTCATGAACCAAAGCATAATAATATTTGCTTGAAAAGTGGTCAAGTATTGTCCAAATAAATACTTTCCAGGCGCATAGAATTGAGCATCTAAAAAGTTTTCACCTCTAGGGATTTGATAAATTGGATCAGATTTTTGTATCAACTTACCATTCATTGGAACTATTTTATCCAATTCATTTCGGTTTGTTACAAAATCTGACAGAGATTCATTGTAATAATTAGCTTTTAAATATTGAAATTTTTCCACAGTAACTTCATCAAGCTTTTTAGAGTGCTCATCAATGGCTTCGTTTACTTCAGTGTTATAAATTTTCTTGATAGCGCTTAAATAATTAGTGAGTGTAGCATTCACTTCATCGTTCCACTCATTATTCTTTAAAGCATCAATACATCCTTTGCAAATAAAATTACTTTCCGGATCGTAGAGGTCTTCTTCTTTTTGAATTTCGTTGATTAGAGTTTTTCTAGCATTCTTAACTTCTTCTTTTTTTTCAACATCTTCTGCATAGTTTGCAACTAAATTTTGAAGGTTTTTGACAGTTGGAAGCCAATAATCTCTTTTCCAGGCTGCTTCACTCTCTTTTTGGTTAATTGGATAAAACGGCTTTTCAAAATCGTTTTCTATGTATTGAGTGACAGCTAAAGCTTCATAAGCCCACCTTGAGGCCATAACGTTTCCAATCCATGGAACACTGTCTTCTTGTGAGAAAATAGGGTGGAGTTTATCAAATTTCACAATGACTCCGCTAAATAACAGCTGTGGAATTATCATTATAGGAATGAGTATATATATAACTTTTGCAGAGTTAAATGTAGAAGAAATATTGAGTCCCAATAAATTTGCGAAGCAGGAAGTTGAAAATAGGATTAACCAATACTCAAGCCACATTCCCTTAATTTCAAGGATGAAGTTACCAATTAATACAAACAATAGAGTTTGTATTGCAGAAATGATAAACATGATTGAAATCTTTGAGAACAGGTAACTTCCTTTTGATAAATTGAGGAAAGATTCTCTTTTTAATATTTTTCGATCTTTAATAATTTCCTCAGCGGCGACTGTTAGACCTAAGAATAATGCTACAACTACTGCAATAAATAAAAATTGGGGTAAATTTTCACTGTTTTCAAAAGTGTATTCCACACCGTTCTTGGTCATACCAAAGTACTTCACAAAAAAACCAAGAATTAAAGCTAAAACAGGTGCTTCAATTGAATTTATGAGTATATACTGTTTATTCGTCAATTTTGAAAGTATGTCCCTTAAGAAGTAAACTTTAAATTGATTCCATTTATTAGGGATTTGATGAATTACATGAGGTTTTTCATTTGTATCATCAATATTTGGATCTACTTTTTGTTTTAAATAATATCGATTCCAATCTTTAGGAGATGTTTTTCGTTTAGCTGTTTGATTTCCGAATTCATCAACAACTTTTGCTTCAATGATATTAAAAATCTGTTCGGGATTAACATTACCACAAACTGGACACTCACGCTCCTCACAATTTGCGTGATTAATTTGTGTTTTAAAATGAACCACACTATCGATTGGGTTTCCGTAAAATATAGGGTATCCACCTTGATCCAATAACATTAATCGATCAAACATTTTAAAAATATCTGAAGATGGCTGGTGAATAACAACAAAAACCAATTTCCCTTTAAGAGCCAACTCTTTAAGTAAATCCATTATGTTCTCTGAATCTCTAGAACTTAGTCCTGAAGTAGGTTCATCAACAAAAAGTACGCTTGGCTCACGTATGAGCTCTAAAGCAATATTCAACCTTTTTCGCTGTCCGCCTGAGATTGTTTTTTCTAAAGGATTTCCAACTTTTAAATCTTTACTTTCGTATAAGCCGATTGCTTGTAATATTTTGATTACTCTTCGTGCGATTTGCTTTTCAGATAAATCTCTAAAACATAGTTTTGCGTTAAAGTAAAGGTTTTGAAAAACTGATAACTCTTCAATCAACAAATCATCTTGAGATATAAAACCAATAACACCTTCGATATCTTTTTTATCTTGATGTATATCAATTCCATTAATGGTAACCTTACCTTTTGAAGGTGTATAATTTCCATTTAATACATTGAGCAAGGTTGATTTACCTGCTCCAGAACCACCCATTATTCCAATTAGTCCACCGCTATTTTCTGCAAAATCAATATTGTGAAGCCCAATATCATTGTTTGGAAATCTGTATTGTACATTTTCACATTTAAAAACTATATTTTCAGAAGATCCATCACTCATAAATTGAGAAATGATATCTGAGTAGTAGATTGGATTTGTTTTAGGGGTTCTTATAGTTGATCCTGGTGTAAAAATATGCTGACGATCATTAGGTACAATTTGACCGTTTAATGTAATTTGATCATCGCCTAAATATCTAAAAAAGAATAAGTTGATACTTTCGACTCGAAGTACCCCAATTTTGCCATCTAATCCATCGACAACCATTTGTTTAGACTCTTTCCAGCGATCAGAGATCTTTGACTGTATGTACATGACATTGGGTACATCCAGAAGCTTAACTTCTTTCGCTTCAACAAAGTTGTATATTGTATTGTATTCTTCTTGATTTACATTAAAGGCATCACCAACAGTATTTACAAATTCAAGTTCTTGTTCTGAAACGTTATTATTTGCTTGAATAAACTCGATGATACGTATTAAAACAATAAATTTTTGGCGCTGTGTAAGTTCTTTGTTGATTTCAGAGCATATTCGAAGGATTTTAACGGAGTTTACAGAAGTGCGCTTCTTTTTACCGTCTTTCTTCTTTTTTATGCCGTGGTGGGTGTTGAGAAACTCATCAAATACTGCTATGTATTGTTCAACTAACTCGTTGTTGAGTTCTTGACTAAGGAAAAGTTCAACGACTTTACGTCCACGAGAACTAGTAATCCTTTCGTTTTCAATATCTTCATCAGAAACCTCATCGACCCTTGCAATAATTGCAAAGAGTTGCATCAAGGCACGTAGAATTCTATCGCTCATGACTCAAATAAACTATTTTAAGAATCCTATCATCATTACGATACAACCTGTAATTTTTTTATCAGTATCTAATTCTGTTTGAATTGTTACAGGTATAGTTGATTCAATTTTAAAATCCCAATATGGATTATTCATTTGATCACGATTAGTAAACAGAATATTATCGTCCATATCTTTTATTGTGAACAATGCATAATCATCTCTAGTTCCAGCTGAGGCTGCAATTCGATATACTGAGCCACCATATAAAGTTGTTTTAAACTCAGCCTTTTCATTGTCTAAAAAAGCCGTGTAAACTTGACCGTCAGAAACGAAGGCTCTTCCCTCATCATTTTCTACTAGATATTTTTCTACTACGCGATATATTGAGTCACAATCCTGAGCTTGAGAAGTAAATATACTTGCAAGCATCATTAATCCTATAAATATTACTTTTTTCATTGTCTGAGTCTTTTAAGTCTTTTAAAATTGATTAGCTATTTGCTGAATTTACAATATTGTTTCTTACTTCAATTACTTTTTCAATAATTTCAGAAGCTAACTCATCACTTATGTCAATCTTCATCTTATTTTTAATTGTAGTTACTTTATTTTCAACGTCTGTTTCAGGTTTTACAAATTCGTATGAAACATTAATTTTTTGAAATAACTCATTTAAAGATTTGAATTGTTCAATAATTTCATCGTTAGTTGAATCTTCATTGTATTTTTCAAGAAGTTCAATAATTGTTTCAAGAGATTGTTTTTGCTCTCCAATACGCATTAAGATTTTATCTTCATTGCTATCTTTATAAAGATTTGTAGCAAAATACATAGACTCTAACCAACCACCAGTAAGAATAAGGGCGGAAGTGTTTTTTCTTTCATTTTCTTTCAAGAAGTTGTCACCTTTTCTAAAAGCATCAGTCAAAATGACTAACATACTATCTTCGTTGTTGCTATTACTTTCAAACCTTTCGAGAAAAGATTTATCAAATGCACCAGATATGCCCAAATCATTTGCTAATGACTCAACTGAACTTAGGTAAGAAATTGCTTTTGCATTTTGATCGTAAAGTGTAACATATCCTAAGTCTGCTCCATAAACTCCCATATTAAGTGCCTTAGAACTCATTTCTGTGTAATCTCCAATATTATCATTTGGATTCAATAAATTCTCATTAAAAGGAATTTTTAAAGACTTTATTAATAATGCAGTTTGAATTGGAGATGGAACTGAAAAAAGTTTACCATCAAAGGTTGTGTTAAATGAACGATCTGGATCGAGTAAATCTTTATTTACCTTCTTTTTACCGTCATTTTCTTTGCTCTCATCTTTGGCGTCCTCACAAGATGTTATCATAAAACAGAAAGCTGTAGCGCCTATAAGTAATAATTTTTTGCGTAAATTCATTGTGCTTAAATTGTTTAAATCGTATGCTAAAATAATAAAAAATAGTACGGAAGTATGAAAATCCTTTATTTTTCTGATAAAAAATTGGGTTTTCTTATAAATGGTATGAATTCTTTTTACTTTCGTGTTAAATATTAATATTGCATCTCTCATGTATCAAAGACCAAGAAGAAACAGAAAGTCACAGACAGTTCGTTCAATGGTTGAGGAAACTCAGTTGTCAATTTCTCATTTAATATATCCATTATTTGTTACCAATGAGAAAAATAAAAAAACTGCAATTCCTTCTATGCCGAATATTTATAGATGGAGTGGAGATATTGTTTTAAAAGAAGTGGAGGAATGTGTAAATCTTGGTATTGAGTCTTTTGTGTTGTTTCCAGTAATACCTGAAGAAAATAAAGATTCAAAAGCATCTTATAGCTTCCATCAGGATAATTTTTATCTAGACATTATTCACAAGATCAAAGAATCGTTTCCTCATGTTACATTAATGAGTGATGTGGCAATGGATCCTTACAGTTCTGATGGCCATGATGGGTTAGTCAAAAACGGAAAAATATTGAATGATGAAACGTTACCGATTTTAGGAAAAATGAGTTTGGCTCAAGCCCAAGCTGGAATTGATATTATCGGACCGTCTGATATGATGGACGGAAGAGTGGGGTATATCCGTGAAATGTTGGACGATAATGGCTTTACAGAAACAAGCATTATGTCATACACTGCAAAATATGCAAGTGCTTTTTATGGGCCCTTTAGAGATGCGTTGGATTCTGCACCAAAAGCAGGTGATAAGAAGACCTATCAAATGAATCCTGCAAATAAAAAAGAAGCAATTCTCGAAGGTATGCTCGATATGGAAGAAGGCGCTGATTTTTTAATGGTTAAACCAGCATTAGCTTATTTGGATATTATTCATCTTCTCAGTGAAAATTTTGCGCTTCCGATTACTGCATACAATGTGTCTGGTGAATATGCTATGATTCACGCTGCAGCTCAAAATGGTTGGCTTAATTATGAAGCTACAATGTATGAATCACTTTTAAGTATGAGAAGAGCAGGTGCTAGTGGGATTTTGACCTATTTTGCTAAAGATTTTGCAAAGATGAGTTTAGTTAAATAAAATATGTTTAACTAGAACTATCAACAGAAGAGAATTGGGCTTCGCCTTTTACGAAATGGTTTGTTGAAAGTTCAAGGTTCAAATGTGGGGAAATAAAAAATTTGTTTTTATATTTTTATTGTGACTATTCCTTTCATTTTTTGATCTTCAAGTATGCTTTTATTCATGGGTATAGTTGGCGACAATTCATGAACACCGAAAGCTTAAGCCTTGAATATAAATGGATGATTACTTCCCAATCAAAGGCGAGGTTAATTTAACACTCACTTCTTTCGGATTAATAAAACCGTTCATTGTTCCTAGCTTAGAAAAAGCATCATCAAAGCTAGTTTGACTAAACTTTTTCTTCCTTTTCCATGGTGGAATTTTACTTATTGTAGTTTCCATAATTTCTAATTTACAACTAAGGTAAACAAGAATAGTTCCAAAATTGTTTGTCGTTGATTGAAAAGTAACTTACAGTGACTCATATATCACATTATTAACATAGAGGGGAGCCAACTAATGCCTTTAATTAAGCTGAATAAGTTGCAAAAATATGTTTCCTACCTTTCAGACTCTATGATTAAAAGTGCTGTTTGAGTATTAAGTCCCATTACTGGAGTTGCAGTGATAATTGAGCTTCCTTTTATCTCTGCACTAACATCATCAACATTCAAAAGCTTGTCATTTGTGAAGGTTGTACTTTCATCTTTGCGGTTAGTACTCATGATAACTTTTCCATTTTTGTGGTCTACAAGCATGATTTTAGAAATCTGCTTGTTTTTAATCATTTGTAAGCAATATTGATTTACTTGATCAATATTTTCATCAATTAATTCACTTCTGACAGCTAAAGCAAAGGTACTTGTAATCATTTTTGCTTTCTCTACTACAATACTATCCATTGCTTTAGTGTGATCTTCAGCTAAGCGTTCAATTTTAGAGTTATGGTCTTTAGTAAGTCTATTTTCCTTAATTACCCCCCAAACAACACTTATGATAATGCCTAGTAATAGGAGAAGACTTAAAAAATACTTCTTCCAAAAAGGAGTTTTTGCTTTGTTTTCACTGTTTTTATTCTTTTCAGTGCTAGTAGGTGTACTTTCTTTCTTCATAATATAAAATT
>JBBEBO010000146.1:0-17516 GCA_040882265.1 Brumimicrobium sp.
CCCCCCCCACGACCTCGAAATCAACCATAACCCAGCGTCACCTCAAGCATCGCGAGAGGTCTTGTTTCGTTTATCCGGACACTAATGATTTAAATTATTTTTCAAAAAACTTAACTTCTTTTACTTATCAATTATTTAATAAATATCTCTATTTTTACGATTTTAATCAATGTTATGAGTTCAAATAGAAATATTTCATTAATCGATATACTAAATTCACTAATAACTTATTGGTATGTAATTTTGATTTCTTCATTGTTTTTTGGAGCGTGCTTTTTTCTTTACTTCAATTCAAGGGAAACTACTTTTAAGACCTCAACAGTGTTATTTATAGATTTTGAAAAGAAACTAATAACATCTTTTGGAGAGTATAAACCGAGAAATATTAATTCTCGAGACTATTTAAGTCTACTAGAAGACGAAAAGTATGTTAGTCAAACTATTGAAGAATTTAATCTCGACATATCAGTAGAAGATTTTCAAGAAGAGTTTAATATAATCATCCCTGATTACGAAAACTCTAAATCAATAAAATTGGAGTTAGTTTTATCGGATGAAAATATAGATGAAATTTTAAGTTATCATGTCAATGGGTTTTTAGATAATTTGAAAGAATTTCACCGGAAAGAAGCTATTGATTTTTTTAAATCTGATTTTCAAAGTAACATAAAGCTATTGAGTAAGGATGAGAAATATCTGAAGAAAACTCTAAGTGTTAGAGATAGTGTGCTAAGAAAAATGCCTCCTTCGAATTTTAGTGCTTTTCAAGTCTCTAAACTAGAAAAACAAGGGTTTAATGTTTCTATAAATGATTTTTTTAGCCCTGAGTATAAGTTGATTGCTGAAGAGGTTGTAAATCTTGGGAATTCACTGATTGAGATTCAAAGTGAAAAGACAAAAATTAAAGAATTATATTCCGAAATTGTAGATTTTGAAAAAGAGTTGTCATCGCAAGGAAATAATGATATCGAGTTATTTAATTCTCAAAATTATGTTAGTGTTTTTGCTGGTTCAGATAAAGTAGTTAATGTAAGCAAAAGCATAATTAAATACTCAGTTCTTGGTCTGTTCATAGGTTTTATGGTTGCTTTATTCATAATATTGTTATTTGTAATCAAAAATAACAATAAAAAAGCAAAAGATTAAATTTGCTTACTTTATTTTTTTGATTAAAGTTGAATAATTCATCCCTAACACTTTCCACGGATTTATAGATAAATTACTGTTATGCCACAATAATACAAAGTCGCCTTGGTAGTGCTTAACGATTTTCGCCAATTTTATAACGTCTGAGTTAAATGAATCAATATCTTGAATCTTCTTTTTTAGCGCTACTTCCATCACAGTTAGAGGACGTTCTAAAAGATTTAACTCTTTCCTTTTTTCTATATCAAACACCGGAAAAGTATAACAGATACCGCACCTAAATCCGATATTTTTTGAATATCCCAATGAACTATCTGTTTGAAGACCAATAGTGTTCCAGTCTTGAAGTGTTTCTGGTAAACTGAAGCGCAAAAAGTGTTGACGTCCTTCCGTAATTTCTTGATTCACGCAAACGGATTTAAGGCGTTGGAGCTCAGTGTTTAATTGTTTCTGATTTTTAAAAGTAGAATAGGAAGGATGAATCCCAACAATATGATTACGTTTAACAATATTATCAATAATCTTCCGTACGTATTTTTTATCTATTGAGTATCGAAAGTCGACTTCACCTTTTTTGCCCGGAATAAAATAAAAGTAAGATGTGAGACCATTTTTTTCCGAAATATCCATTAAGTAATCGAAAGTATGGAAGGGGTCTTTATTTTTGTTCGAAATGGAAGCCCACCAATTGGTGATTGTTTTGAAAAACAATTTTAAACTCTTATCATAAACGAGGTTTATTGCTAGTGCGCGAATAAAATTCTTAAATGGAGATAAATAGAATATTTCATCTACGTCGTGCGTGACAAAGACTTCGTAATTTCGATTATAATCAATTTTAGTATTTTCAAAAAACTCAATTATACTTTTTAATATTTCAATATATTCATTAACGATGGGTCTTTCATTAAACCCATTTTGCACGGCGAATGATTCGTTGTCTGGAAAGCGCCCGTGTTCATCTTTTGAATTGCTCACATATTCTTCCCATCGAGAAAGCATAAAGAATGATGATGCAATAAAATCGCTATGAATCGTAAGGTTTTGTTGGTTATCAAAGTTATACTCAGGTGATCCGTATAGTGAAATGAATTTAAGAGATTCTTCCGCTATTTTTAATTCGTAAGATTCAGCTAACGTAGGTTTTGGTGTTTTTTCAGTATAAGTATCATTTCTTGTAAGCCTAGACCAAAAAGCATCTTCAATAATAAGTTTTTTACCTCCAGGAAATTCAAATGTGTAATTTTTGGTCTCGTCACTTGAATGAATATCTATAGAAACACCTTTAAAATAGGCAAATAATACCTTTAGGGTGTACTTGCGTTCTTCAATAAATGTGTTCGGTATATAAACATTTATATTCATTCAAATCGTTTAAATTATTTAATATTCTGCTGACCTTTGAGTCTTTTTGAAAAAATGAAATGAGACAAAGCGGCTTTTGCCTTCTGGAATTTTTTACTTTTAATTTTATCCAAAATAAATTTGAAGTACGTCTGATCAGAAAATGACCAGCTAATTCTACAATCTAAGCAATCTTCATTTTTGCAAAGAATAGTTTCTGGCTGTGTTTTTAATGTGTTCATTTCGATTTCATACGTTTTAGCCATATCAGTAATGCTTAAATCTGCATCTCCCAATTTCCCTTTGTACAAAATAGCTCTTTGCTTTTCGAATTCACTCATTAAATTAGTGAATCCAAATCCACAACCTCCAACCCAGTTTATTTTATGGAATTTAAGCTCATCTCCTTCTTTGTAATAAACGCCTTTTGGAACTCTTTTTTGTTCAAGTTTTAATTCACAAATTACGATGTGTGTGGTTCCAACACCTGGAACTTTTTCTTCAGGTCCTATCTTGACGTTTTTACCCTTTAAAAGAACCATTTCTTTTAATACACCATACGCGAATGAATCCTTTGTGTGTTTATCCGTTAGTTTCTTAGCCAAATTTCCAATTGCAACAAATTTTTGAATAGGATGCTTGCTGCGAAATGCACCACTGTACTTTATCATAGCGTTGGCAAAACCTCCGGCGTAAGATTTTGTATTCTCATCAACAATTTCTTTTTCAGCAAAAGGAGACCTATAGGTTTTGGCATCTACGAATGCATCAGAAACTATCGTGCCTTCTACGCCCACCACATCTAATAAAGCTTCAATTAAAGTAACAGCGCCATTTTCAAGTTTACCTATTGAGCGCAGTGAGACTTTCATATTTAATATGTCGCCTTTTTGTATTCCTGATTTAAGTAAATCGTTTTTTAACTGTTCCTTACTAATCATTTATATTTTCTGTTGCTTCTTTGATTCTTTTGATTTTTGCAATTATATTTTGCGCTCGTTTCTCCATAGGCGGACCAATTAGTTTGCCATCCAGTAGAGCAACTCCCAATCCTTTCTCCTTACTTAATTCTATGGCTTCAATGATTTTTTTAGCTTCATCTATTTCTTCTTCAGAAGGAGTAAAGTTGCGATTTGCAATTTCAATTTGAGTCGGATGAATAATTAAAGTTCCAGAAAATCCTAGTTCTCTAGCGAGCTTAACTTCTTTTTCAAACCCCTCAGTATTTTTTATATCCAAAAAGGGTGTGTCGATTGCATCAATTTTCGCAGTTCTAGCAGCCATGACCACAAGTGATCGAGGTACAAGTAGGCTGATCCCGTGTTCTTTATGTAGTCCGTCCAAATCTGTTAGATAATCTTCCCCTCCCAAAACTAAGGCATTAACACGACTAGATGCTATTGCAATATCATACGACTTGATCATTGCTGATCCCGTTTCAATTAGCGGACAAATTTTAAATTTACCTTGAGGGAAACCTTTGTCATTCTCAAGCTGAGAAAGTAATTTATCAAAATAGATGATATCTTTTTCATCGATAACTTTCGTGAACATAATTCCATCTGTGGCATCGTAAAGCACAGCATCTAAATCATCGAACAACATACCAGAGTCAATAGGATTAACACGAATAAAAATTTGCTGAGAATACTTTCTATCTTTTAGGTACTTCGAAATATTTTCCCTTGCTTTTTGTTTATCCTTTAGAGGAACGGAGTCTTCTAAGTCTAATATCAATGCATCTGACTTAAATTCGATGGCTTTATCTAAAAACTTTGTCATATAACCAGGAACAAAAGTCATTGTTCTCAAGCTCTTTTTAACCTTGTTGTTCATATTTTATGATGTTTAACGCTTTTTTAATTTTTGGAGGGGTTGTGAGTATACCGTCTGGATGCATTTTGTATCCTGAATTCTCATCACTGGAATGATCTAATATATTTTTCGCCCAATTTAATTCTTCTTTGTTTGGGCTAAATGTATGATTAATCGTTTTTAGTTGGTTAGGGTGAATTGAAAACTTTGATGTAAACCCCATAGATCGTGATTTAAGACATTCCGATTCAAATTGATGCATGTTCTTTGTTTCAGTTGAAATAAGATCAATTGGCAATACTCCGCAAGCTCTAGAACACTTAATTAACTCAAAACGCAAGTTATCTATTAGTAAATCAAGATGCTCATTTGTATAGGGTAAATTCGATAATAAATCTTCAACTCCTAACCCAGCTGCAAATATCATTGGATGCTTCAAAAAAGTAACACTATCCATTAAAGCAGTAAAATCTTCAATTAAAGGAATGACTCGAACCTTTCGGTCAAGTTTATTCAGGATGTATTCGATATTGTCTAGACATTGCGTTTTGGGTAAAATAACACCAACTTTGGGTGAAAGGTCTTTTATCAATTTTAAATCTTCTTCAATCCAATCTGAGTCAACAGAATTTAATCTTATAAAAATAGATTCTGAATGAGGTGCTAGATTACTTATATTATCTCTTGCCTTTTTTTTATTCGAATTAGAAACAGCATCTTCTAAATCATAAATATGAATATCAGCATTTATACCTTTAGATTTTTCTAAAAACTTATTATTATCAGCTGGTATAAAATGAAAACTTCTATTCATTGGACGCTTTTTTCTTAATTAAAACGGACCGTTTAAATGATAGCACCTCTTTCTTATCCTGATTAAATACGTGCGTAATTACAGACACGATTCCTCGATCAGGTTTGCTTTTTGAGGCTTTTTTATCCAATACATTTGTTCTTGCATAAATCGTATCACCAATAAAAGTCGGATGGAGATGTTTAATCTCTTCATAGCCAAGATTTGCAATGGCTTTACCGCTTATGTCGGCTACAGTCAGTCCAACACCAAGCGAAAAAACAAGTGTACCAACAACTAATATTTTGCCATGCACCTGTTCCTCAGCGTAGTTTTTGTCCAGATGTACAGGGTGATGATTCATCGTAAGTAGTGAAAATAGGTTGTTGTCCGATTCGAAAATCGTTTTCCCTACTTGATGTTGAATCTCTTCACCTACTGTAAAATCTTCAAAATAATTCCCAAATGTGTTGTCCTTCATTTTTTATGGTTTATTACGAGATAAAAAATCTTTTGTTATATCGTTGTTAAGGCAATCTATTCTCATTTTCTTTTTGCTTACTCTTAATTTGCTCAACAATAATTCGACGAGCACAAATATATGTGATAAAGTAAAGAAGTGACATGAAAGCAGTATAAATTCCAATTGCGGTATATGAATTTATGTTGTAGAACTCCACGATCAAAAATATTATAATTACAAGACCTAACCTTGACATATCTAGTAATAGCGCCTGAATTTGTTTTTCAAACACTTGAAATATACGGCTTATTGGAGTAAAAATAAATCTAAAAAACACTAATATTGCTATGATTTGGGCATAGATTCCAGATTCGCTCCATTCTTGGCCAAAAACAAAACCAAAAAGATAAGGACCAAAAAGGAGGAGTATAACGAGAGGCATGATTCCCATTAAAATTAATTTCTTTAATAAATTATTTGACCTTAATAATAAATCTTTAGGATTTTGTCGCCCTGAAGAAGCTGCCTCCGCATAAAAAACATCACCTACGGCATTTCCTATTAAATTCATGGGTAGGCTTACAATGAGATGTGCTAGCCCGTACAAACCTACAACGCTACTACCAAAAATAGCAGTGATAAAAAAGACAGGAAGCTCCATACCTGCTTTATTGAATAGTTGTGTAGGCGCTGTAAATAGTGGAAATTTCTTATATCGTATGAGTAAGTGCTTGATTTCTTTAGCACTAAATTGGGAGAAAATATTCTTTTCAAACTTAAGGACTTCTTTAATTAAAACAATATTACCAGAAAATTCCCCAATTATTTTCCCTGTTATCAAGCCAATTCCTCCGAATTTAAAAAATCCAAACATCACTTGAGATATATTCAAAGTTAAACTCCTACTCACTCTTGTTACAGATAGTTTTTTAAATGCTTTAATCCTAAAAGCCCATTGATTCAATATGGTATATAGACCTGCGAAAAAAACACCAAGAATCAGGATGTATTTATATGGCGCTAGTTTTTCAGCGTCTACGATAGAAAGTAAGTTATGTCCAAAAAGGTATGTGATAATTAAAAGTGTTAAGCAAAACACTACGAGTATGATAAGACTCATGAATAACGCATTTATCGCTTTAAACTTATTGGCTACAATAGGAATGCTAAATTCGTAACGCATAGCTCCAATAACTGTTAGTATGCCTAAAATTGAATTAAATAGAACGTATAAACCAAAATCTTCAGGAGAAAAGAAACGAGTGATAACAGGATAGAATAACACACCAATAACCTGACTAATGGCAGTTCCAGTCATTAATAAAGCTACATTTTTTGAAAAAGCGCTTTTAAATATAACATGTAGCTTACGTTTAATTAATTCAATCATTCCTTAATTTGCATTCAAAAATAAGATTATTTTTATCGAAATAATCGTTAACCAAATTATATGGTTGAACTTAAAGCGAATTTATAAAGATTATCTTGACATGAAAAATGTCTGTTTATATAAATAAAAAATAACTTAGTTTTGTTTCTTAAGACTCACCAAAGATAAATGTTAAAAAATATACACATAGATACTGGACTGTTTGCTTTTTTTGCTTTTACTTTGATTTATCCTATGGACGCTATTTTTTACATAGGTTCATTTATAATGCCTTCAATTTCAGTAGGATTCATAGGTTTTGCTTTATCCATATTTTTTATTCCATTTTTCATTTTCGAAAAGCGGCCGCCAAAGTTTTACTATATGTTTTCCATTTACATTGTACTGGCAATTGTTTTGGGTATGTTAGTAGTAATAGGCGAAAATTTTATTGATGTTGACTTATGGGCTTATTTTCGACTTTTTTTTATCTCTTACATTATAGGTTACTTTTTATCTGATTTTTTCTCGAATAGCATTCAAAAGTATAAGTCTACCATAAATGTTTTTACCATTATACTACTCATTGGTGTGTCAATATTTGTTATTTTTCATTTGTTTTCGGCGAAAATTTTCATTGAAGCCAATTATTTGAGATTTTCCGAAAGTATTGCATTAACAGGGTTTGTACTATTAGTTTTAAACGATAAGTTATTTCATAAAGTTGTTATTGCTGTTGTGATTATTGTGATCTTATTTTTTGCTGAATCAAGATTTTCACTTTTTTCTTTTGTTTTGAGTAGTTGTTTCTACTTTTTTTTAACTTCTAGAAAAATATTTATTTATTTTTTAATTCTGTTTTTGGCTATAATATCTATTGTTTTAATTGTAGATTCTGAGATCATAACTAGTTCTCGCTATTTTCGATTAATTTTTCACCCAAGTCAGGATACTTCTTTAAATGCACGTAAAGAATTACTTGAAAAGGGGTTGGATGTTGTAAGTAACAAACCTTATATTGGAGTTTTTGCTTATTACAGAGAGTTTTGCTCAGGCTGTTATGTCCACAATGTTTTGTCGTACTGGATTGAATTTGGAATAGCTGGAATAATCTTTATTTTGACAGTTGTTTGGGTTATTATTATGGGCTTTTTTAATAGTGTTAAAAATATTCTAGATAAATCGACCAAGCAAAAATATGGCTATGAACTTTTTGTATTATTTAGTATATATATTTTAATTGGAGTGTTTTTTAGCAAGCATTGGGATTACACCTCTTTCTTTATCCTTATAGGTGCTGCATTTTATATGTTTAAACACAGATTGTTATTAAAGGGAAAAAATAAAGAATTTAATTAAATTGTAATAATGACGCGTAGAATAATTTTTCATATGCCTTTGCCCATAGAGGAGAGTCCTAACTCTGCAAGTGGAATTAGACCGCGAATGATGGTGAATGCATTTAAGGAGCTAGGTTATGAAGTGTACTTGATTACAGGCTATGTAAAGGAGAGAAAGGCTCAATTTAATGAGTTAATAAAAAATGTTAAAAACGGGTTGAAATATGATTTTATGTATTCAGAATCATCGACGCAACCAACTGCATTAACAGAGAGAAATCACCTTCCCATAGCACCACATTTAGAAAATAGAATATTTAAATATTGTAAAAAGAAGAATATTAAAATAGGCTTGTTTTATCGAGATATTCATTGGGTTTTTCCTTTCTATGGAGAATTTTTACCTAAGTGGCAAGAAGTTAGTGCGATTTATTTTTACAAAAAGGATCTTAAACTCTACGAAAGGCATATAGATATATTATACCTTCCTTCAATTGAAATGAAAAAATATTTACCAAATTCTGAGGCTTTTAGAATAGAAGAATTACCTCCTGGACATAATTTAAAGAAGGAAATTGATAAACCATTAGTGGAAATCGAAAAAGTAAAATTGCTGTATGTTGGAGGTTTAGGAGCGAAATACAAACTGCATAAATTATTTGAAGGAATTGAAGACAATGAATCCATAGTCTGCATAATCTCAACAAGAAAAGAAAATTGGGAGTTGGTTAAAAATGAATATTCCTTGGGGGGGAATGTCAAATTAGTGCACAAAAGTGGCAAAGATTTAGAACCGTTATATAGTTCTTCCAATGTTAGTTTATTGTTTGTTGAACCAGTGGAATATTGGGATTTCGCTGTGCCGTTCAAATTGTTTGAGTACATAGAGAAAGGTTTGCCAATGATAGTTTCAGAAGGAACTTTGGTGTCGAAAATTATAGCGGAAAATAATTTTGGATGGGTTATCCCTTACAATGCAGATGCGCTTAGAGAGTTAATAAGTCATTTAGAAAAAAATCCAGATGAGATTATAGAGAAAACAAAGATTATTAGAGAAGGAGCAATGAATTTTACCTGGAAAGCACGGGCTGAAAAAGTTATAAAAGATCTATCATGAAAATATTAATTTTAGCAGACGCAGGATCAACGCATACTACTAAATGGGTAAATAGCTTGATTTCAAGAGGTGTTGAAATCATACTTTATTCACTAAGTGAATTTAATCAAAACGACTACATTGATTCTCCTTTGTTGAAAATTTATGCAACCAACATTACGAGTTCAAAAAACATTCACGAAAGAGGAATTTTTAAAAAATTTATTTATGTTATGGCGTTGCCACGATTAAAGAGAATAATGAAGAAACATAAGCCAGATATTTTACATGCACACTACGCATCTAGTTACGGCACGCTTGGAGCACTTTGTGGAATGCACCCATTCGTACTTTCAATGTGGGGAAGTGATGTTTATCTTTTTCCAAGAAAAAACAAATTGTTTACGTCAATCATTAAGTATAATCTTAAAAAAGCCGATTTAGTGCTGTCAACGTCTAAAATGATGGCTTTGGAAACTTCAAAATATACCGATAAAAAGATTGGAATCACTCCTTTTGGTGTTGATACAAAGTTGTTTTCTAAGTCTGAAAATATTTCAAAGGATAAAGACCAAATCGTAATTGGTACTATCAAAAAATTAGACTATATATATGGAATTGATTTATTGATCAAAGCTTTTGCTATACTTTTAAATAAGAACAGAAATTTGAAGATGAAGTTGGTAATTGCTGGTATTGGTAATGAAATGGAAAATTTGAAAAAGCTAACCAAAGCTGAAGGGGTATCAGATTTTGTTGAATTTCCAGGAAGAATTAGTCAAGAAAAAGTTGCCGAATATCTTAATTTTTTCGATGTTTACGTAGCTTTATCAAGAAGCGAAAGTTTTGGAGTAGCAATTGTTGAAGCAATGTCGTGCGGCACACCTGTTGTTGTAAGTGATGCTGGAGGACTGCCTGAAGTAGTAGAAGACAATGTATCAGGATTTGTTGTACCAACAGAGAGTATTGATGAAGCTGCAGATGCAATTCAAAAACTAATTGATGATAAATCCTTAAGAGAGAAATTTTCAAAAAATGGTCGTTTAAAAGTAGAAAAAAACTATGACTGGGAAAAGAATGTTGATGTGATGTACACGCATTATGAAACCCTTTTAAAGTAAATTTATGAAAAAAGTATCAATTGTTATTTCTTCTAGAAACAAAGAAAATACTAATAGAATTATTACGAATTTACAAAACTCTATTTCTATTTTAATCTATATGTTTTTTTTACCTAATATTTAATGTTTATGAAATTATCCATAATAATTCCATGCTTAAACGAAGAAAGGTACATTGAGAAATGTATTCTATCTGTTTTAGAGAATGATTTCCCACACAGTGAATATGAGCTAATTATTGTTGATGGAATGTCAAGTGATAAGACGCGTAACATAGTTGAAAGCCTACAGGAAAAGTATTCAAATATTCGTTTACTAGCCAATGTTAAAAAAACTGCTCCAACTGCAATGAACTTAGGGATAGCTGAAGCACAAGGTAATATTGTAATGAGAATGGATGCACATAGTTTTTATCCAAAAAATTATATTTCCGCCTTATTAGAATGGAAAGAAAAACTTAAAGCCGATAATATTGGTGCTCAGTGTGAAACAGATGTGATAGTTAAAAACCCAACAAGTATTGCAATAAAAAATGTTTTGACTAATAAGTTAGGTGTTGGGAATGGATTATTTCGTCTAGGTGTAAAAGAACCGCTTGAAGTGGACACGGTTCCTTTTGGTTGTTATTCAAAAGATGTTTTAATCGAGCTGGGTGGATACGATGAGCGTCTCAAAAGAAACCAGGATATTGAATTGAATAAGCGATTGAAAGCAGCAGGGAAAAGAATTTTTTTGATTCCATATACACATTGTGTATACTACGCACGTGAAACTTGGAGAAAGTTGGCTAAAAATAATTACGAAAACGGAAAGTGGAATTTAATTACGACCTACTATACTAAAAAAATGGCTTCCTTGAGTATAAGACACTTTATCCCTTTGATATTTGTACTTTCAATAGTAATTCCAGCATTACTCTCATTCGTTTTTTGGCCATTTGCTTTACTATCACTGATTTCACTAGGGCTCTATGTAATTGCTTTAATTTTAGTTATTAGCAAGATGGATCGAAAAGGAACTACTTTCATTCATTTGTTATGGACTTTTCTCGTTTTACATATCTCTTACGGAATTGGATCATTTATTGGACTTTTTCACATCGGAAAATTATTTAAAAAATGAAGTACGAGGAAAAATATAAAAATAGTATTTCAGATTATTTAGGAGTAAAATCCTATCAAATTGACCTTTACTGGAAAGGTAGAGTTGCTTTGTATGCCTTGCTAAAGTCTTTTGGTATAAAAGATGGGGACGAAATAATCATACCAGCCTTTACATGTGTTGTAGTGCCTAATGCTATTATTTACCTGAATGCTAAACCCATTTATGTTGATGTAAATGAAGAAAATTTAAACACTTCACTAGAGCAGGTTAAAGTTAAGATTTCTGACAAAACAAAATGTATTATTATACAGAATACGTTTGGTTTATCTTCAGAAGTCGAAGAAATTGTGACTTATGCTCGAGGTAAAGAGATATTAACCATTGAGGATTGTACGCATGGTTTTGGAGGAACTTATAATGATCAACCAAATGGTACATATTGCGATGCTGCCTTTTACTCAACACAATGGAATAAACCATTTTCAACAGGTGTAGGGGGTTTCTCATTATTGAATAACTTGGAGTATAGAGAATCCTTAAACAAAATCAATGAACAATTAAAAACTCCAAGTAAGAAGGATCGATATATGTTAGCTTCTCTTATTCAAGCTAAGAAATATCTTTTACATGATAGTACATATTGGACGGCACTTAGAATTTACCGAAACTTAAGTAAGTCTGGCTTAGTTGTAGGTTCCTCTAGAGGGGAGGAATTACAAAGTGCAAAAATGCCAAAAGATTATTTTTTAGGCTCGACAAGGATCCAAAACAAGGTTGGAATAAGTGAATTGAATAGATTAAACAGAATTTTGAATCGTCGAAAAAGCAATGGTTTAGTATTGAATGAGTTTTTGAAAAATAAAGGTAAATGGCACTATAACAAAGACGATCTGAATAATCATTCTTTTTTGAAATCCCCCATTTTTGTAAAGGATAAAGATGCTTTCAGAAAAAAAGCAGAAAAAGCCAAAGTGAGATTAGGAGATTGGTTTGTTTCTTCAATTCATCCAGTACTTCAAGAATTTGAACTATGGTTCATTAAACCTGAAGATTATCCAATTGCTAACAAACTCTCTCAGTCTATTTTGAATTTACCAACAGAGGATGAGAGTCTCAAAAAATTAATTAACTTTCTTGAAAATAATATTGATGACTTAAGAAATTTGGAATGAATAGTATTGCTAATAATGGAAAAAGGTTTGTCCAAGAAAACTTAATAGGTGTTTACCTTTTAGCATTTATGATTCCTTTTCAACCAAAATGGTATAGTTTATCAATCATGATTTTATTATTAGAGCAATTCATTCGAGAATATGAGATTGACAAGACTTTAATACTAAAAAAACTAAATTTCAAAAATGCGGGAATTTGGCTTGTTTTATTTTTTCTAATGCATTTTGTTGGACTGATTCATACTGAAAACACTAGTTTCGCATGGATGGATATTGGTATGAAAGCTTCTTTCATATTGTTTCCACTTTATTTTTTAATTTTCTCGGTAAAAATAAATTGGAAGTATTTGATTCATGCATTCCTAACTGGCTTGTTCTTATCAATAATTGTAAACTTCTCTTTGTCTTTTGTTGAATTTTTCAATTCAAACAGCATATCCCACTTTTTTGAAGCCGAATTAACTCATTTAATGCATAGAAGTTATTGGGCAACTTACTTGTCAATCGGTTATATCTTCCTTTGGTACAGAATGCTCTATAAAAATAGAAAACGGTTCCTAAACTTTTTAGGTGTGTTTACATTATTTGTTTTAACACTTATGACTGGGGCTAAAATTGGTCTAATACTTTTGCTTATTATTACACTTATAATGATTACTTTATGGTTTAAATTATCAACTAAAAAATTGAATATTATAATCGCTATATCTGGATTATTGGTTGTATTATTCCTAGTGAACTTGAACTTTCCACAGTTATACCAAAGGTCAAAACTTTCTGTTAAAACGCTCTTTATTCCAATGGAGAAAAGGGATTTAACTTCATTTGAAAGTACTACAGCACGAATACTTATGTGGGATACCGCGACAGATCTAATTGAAGAAAATTTCTGGTACGGAGTAGGAACAGGAGATGTAAAAGATGAGTTACAAAAAAGAAATTACGAAAAAGGTTTTACGGGAGTAGCAGAAAAGAATTATAATAGCCATAATCAATTTCTAAACACGCATGTTGCTATCGGATTTTTTAGTGCTTTATTCTTGTTCTTAGCCTTTTTGACCCCATTTTTATTTACCAAAGGGAACAATCGATTTGTTCAAATATTGGTTGTCTTAGTTTTATTTTTATCGTTGCTCCCTGAGGCATTTCTAGAAACCCAAGCAGGAATAATTCCAGTTGCTTTCTTTCTATCATTGATTGGATTAAATAGCATTAATCATGTGAAGGCCTAAATGTCTAGTCAAATTCACCTCCCCACATGAAACAAAGCATCCCCCTTATTCACAAGCGGCATTTCATTTACATTAAAAACATGACAATCCATCGGTGCTTTCACAGATCGTTCAAACTTGCCATATGGATCAGAGATTATACCTAGAACCGTGCCTTTATTTACAAAGCTTCCGTTTTTTACAAGCAAATTAAATATACCCGAGTTGGCCGCACGTATCCATTTTGACTCACTAATTATGACCGATTTTTTATTTGGTGCTTCAAGGTCAAAACGACGCATGCCAAGTTCTTGCATGACCCTTTTTGTACCGTTTATTCCTTCACTTACAATAAAGTCATCTATCCTGTTGGCTTTGCCTCCCTCAAACAAAATATAATTTTTGCCGATTTTTGAAACAGCATTCCGAATGGATTTTGAAATTAGTCCTGAATCTATCGTAAAGGGTGAAGCAAATACATCACAAAGTGCTTTCGTTTTTTTATCCTTGAAGTCGCAACGTGTTTGTGGATAGTTGTTTCGTTGGGAAGCTCCTGTATGAAAATCAATGATTACATCTGCAAGTGGAGCAATATCTTTCATAAATAAATAGGCAAACTGACTTGCAAGTGAACCGTTTTTTGTACCGGGAAAGGACCTATTTAAATCTCTTCCGTCTGGAAACTCACGTGAAAGGTTTAAAAACCCAAAAATATTGAAAACAGGAATGCAAATCACAGTTCCGTAAGAAGGTTTATTCCACCCTTTTTTAATCATTTGACGGACGATCTCAATGCCGTTTATTTCATCGCCATGCAGACCTGCAAGTAATAATAGAGTAGGACCCTTTCTCCGAGCATGTTGAACAATAACAGGTATCTGTATCGGAGTGTTGGTATGTAATTTTGCGACTTCTAACGTAAGTCGCGCTCCTTTTCCAGGCTCAATTTCTGTTCCCAATAACTCAAATGAAGCACGTTTTTTCATATAACTCTACTTTGTACTTCTTTCTAAAAAACGAATGATTTCACCTGCGACATCATTATGGGTAGCGCGTTCAATACCTTCAAGTCCTGGAGATGAATTTACCTCAAGTACTAGTGGACCGCGACTAGACTGTAACATATCAACACCAGCAACACCAAGATTTAAAGCTTTGGCAGAGCGGATTGCGGCCTTCTCTTCATCATCTGATAATTCGATAATCTGTGAAGTTCCTCCTCGGTGTAAATTTGATCTAAACTCTCCGGTTTTGCCTTGACGTTTCATTGCTCCAACAACTCTCCCGTCTACAACAAACGCACGAATATCAGCACCAGCTGACTCTTTGATGAATTCTTGAACAATTACACGTGCTTTAAGCCCGTTAAAAGCTTCCAAAACTGATGTTGCAGCTTTTTTTGAATCGGCTAACACAACACCTAAACCTTGAGTTCCTTCCAATAATTTAATTACAACAGGAACGCCACCAACTGAATCAATAACACTTTCTACGTTTTTAGAATAGTTCGTAAAAACTGTTTTTGGCAATCCAATGCCAGACTTTGTCAATAATTGTAAAGATCTTAATTTATCGCGAGAATCTGTAAGCCCTCTAGATTTTACACATGTAAAAACCCCCATCATTTCAAATTGACGAACAACTGCCGTCCCATAAAATGTTACTGAAGCTCCAATTCGAGGTATTATAGCGTCATAATCCTCAAGGTAGTGATCGTTGTAATATAAACGGGGCCTTTCCTCCTCAATAAGTATGTTACACTTTAAATGATCTATTACGTCTACTTGATGACCGTGTTTTAAACAAGCTTCTACCAATCGACGTGTGGAGTACAAATTCGCATCCCGACTTAAAATTCCAATTTTCATTTATTTTTCGCTGTTTTTTAGTTTAATTGATTGATTTGACAGTGATGTGTCAATCAAAAATCTTTTGTTTAATAATTTTCTCCCCAAAAGTACAGGATATCTCATTAAATTTCTCCTAGATAAGGTAAATTCTGTATTATATTTTTTCCCAAACAATTCAATGTTACCTTTTATGATGTATCGTTCTTGTGATTCACCACTAGAACTACGCACTTTTTTTTGTTGAAAGGTTGGGAAAATTATTTTTTCTCCATTATATCCTTTTTCTTTTCTATCTAAGAAAACTACAAGTAACCCTTCACTGGTTTCTTCTATCTTTGAACAATGAATTGTACTTGTATAAGCACCAGAATCAATTTTCACACGTACATTTGTCAATCCAAATTTTGGAAAGTTTGCAATGTCATCTTTTCCGATAATTGGGCGTTGTTTTTTCATTAAAGCCACTTTTTGCGTTTAAAAAATATAATCATTACTACTGCAAGAACAAACATGACAAGCATTGCAATTCCATATCCATAGCGATATCCCAATTCGGGCATATTTTCAAAATTCATCCCGTAAACACCTGCAATAAATGTCAAGGGGATAAATATCGTTGAAATTATAGTTAGTAGCTTCATAATTTCATTCATTTTATTAGAAACACTGTTCATGTATAAATCCAACAATCCACTTGCTGAGTCCCTAAAGACTTCAATTGTCTCAATCACTTGAATCGTATGATCGTATAAATCTCTAATAAAAAGTTTTGTTTCCGGTTGAATTAAATTAGACTCTTGTTTTTCTAAACGGTTGACAACCTCTCTTAAAGGATAGACTGTTCTCCTCAGTTGTAATGCCTCTCTTCTCAATAAATGAAGTTTTTTGAGCACTTCGTTTGTAGGGTGTTCTAAGAGTTCAATTTCTAAATCTTCAATTTTATCTCCAAAATGTTCTAAAATGACAAAATAATGATCTACAACTGAATCTATGATTGCATACATAAGGTAATCTGCACCTCTTGATCTGATCTGACCTTTGCCTTCAAAAAGTCTTTTTCGTACAAAATTAAATACATCACCCGTTTTTTCCTGAAAAGTTATAAGACATTTATCAGTTAATATAAATGTGATTTGTTCGTCTTCAATTTCATTATTATTGAGCATAAACATACGCAATACAACATGTATATAATTCGCATATTCATCTAACTTAGGTCGTTGACCAATGCTTAATATATCTTCACCAGAGAGTCTGTGAAGATTATGATGTTGCATTACTTTTTCAACAATTTCAACATCGTGAAGACCGTCAATATTTAACCAGCTTATTTGATCGTTTGATTTTGCGAATTTGAGTGCACCTTCTATATTTTCAAAACTTTTATTTTCAATTGAAGTTTCGTTGAATTGTATAATTTCAATTTCAACGTTGTCCATTTTTTGCTCACCAGTAAAAATTAACGAGCCAGGTGCTAAACCGAGCTTAGATTTTTTAGTGTGATGCTTTCTTTTTGCCATTCAATTAAGTTTTGCTACCTAATATAATGGAAATAATTAGAACAGCGTGAATTTAGAAGTGAACAATGCTGAAGAAAAGTATTTAATTACGTTGAAAGGATATTTGAATTGATAAATAGAAATAATGCCTATCGGGATGTTTACCAGTTAAATAAAGCTTCTTCAATTTTAC
>JBBEBO010000147.1:0-2669 GCA_040882265.1 Brumimicrobium sp.
TTTGGCGGAGCAGTTTGGCTTTGGAATAGGAAATTCATGAATAATGCAGGTTAAGCCATGGCAAACTTAAAATTGATTCTAGATTAATATTTATATCTTCGATTTATGGAATTTAATAAATCATGCATCATAACATTTGAATGATCAAAGGAAAACGAAAATATCAGAAATTATCTGACAATGAGTTAGCACAATTATTTAAGGAAAAACCTTCAAATGAGGTGATTGGTGAAGTTTATCTTCGTTTTGGTCATTTAATGATGGGTACATGTTTAAAATATCTCAAAAACAAGCAAGAAGCTGAGGACTCAGTGATGGAAATTTTTGAATCACTTCCAGAGAAATTAAAAAATCACTCTGTTTCTCATTTTAAATCATGGATTTACATGGTTACAAAAAACAACTGTTTGATGAAGTTGCGTAAAAAAAATATACCAACTAGTGAGATAAACGATAGAATAAATATTTCATCAGAAGATTTTTTAAATGAAAAAGTAACTCAAGAAAATCAGATTAAAGTGTTAGAAATAGCTATTGATTCACTAAAGGAAGAACAAAAAGAAGCTGTAAAACTCTTTTATTTTGAAAGAAAATCTTATCAAGAAGTAAGTGAACTTATGCAATTACCTATTAAAAAAGTAAAAAGCGCTATTCAAAATGGAAAGCGTAATTTAAAATTGAAACTAGAAAATAATGATCATTTTAAATCTGCTTAATAGAATATTTGGTCTGCGCGGATCGTTAACTCGCGATGATATTGAATCCTACCAAAAAGGTACTGGAAACGCTCACGATATTGAAGAAAAGTCTTTATCCAGTGATTTTGATGCTGACGCGCTAGATGGCTGGAGTGAAGAAGGAACTCCAATTTCCGAAATGGAAAGTTTAGATAAAAAATTTAGGTCCAAATACACAAGTAAAACTTTTTCAATTCGAACAACCATATTTTTCACCTTATTTTTTGTAGCAAGCGGCATGATACTCATTTTTACTTATTCAGCTAATAAAAACATCACAACTGATAAAATAGCATCAAGTTTAAGCGAAAACAACAGAGAAATACCTTTTTCAAATAAGGAAACTCAAGAAAAAGATCAAATACAAAACAATATTGAAAATCTCAAAGTAGTAAACGAAGAAAAAGAAGTTCAGCCAAAGTCACTACAACACGATAAGAAATCACAAGACAAAAACCTCGAAAAGGTAAATCTGTCAACAATTGAAAACCATGAAGAAAAGGAAAACAATATTGACAATACGTTATCTCCAGATGTTTCGAAAAACATACCCGTAGAAGAGAGAAATAATACGCTACACTTCAATTATGCAAATGAAGTTTACTTGAACGATTTTAAACTCGTTGATTATCGTGTTTATAGAGATGCGCCAATAAAAACAGGTCTCCACATACCAGCTGGAACACCTGCAAATCAAGAGAGTAAAACAGACATAAGTGAGGCTAATGAAGAGAAAGAAGTTGAAATTCCATATATTGAATATATAGAAAAAACGATGGGTTATTTTGAATCTTCAAGTTATAAAAAAGCGCTAAAAAGGTACAACATTATACTTTCGACATATCCTGATGATGTGAACGCTAACTTTTACGGTGGTCTTTGTTATTACAACTTAGGTGAATTTGATAAAGCCATAAACTATCTTAACAAGTCTTACACTATTGAGTTTGGTAACTTTAGAGAGGAAGCAATGTGGTTTAAGTCGAAAGCGTTGATTGAAAATGGTCAACTTAAAGCATCCAAAATATTACTTGAGCAAATAATAAAAGAGGATGGCTTTTATAGTCGTGAAGCTGAAAGCCTACTTAAAGAAATCATAAATAAGTAGTAAACACACTTCAAGAGCATGACAAGCGTTCACGAAGTATTAAACTTCCTTAATATTTTGGGTGATATCAGGGTTATCCCTAGGTTTTAATTTAATAATTGATATTCACTCATCACGAACTTGTAAAATGTTTATTTTTGTGCTATATTAGAATTAAATATATAAAGAATATAGTATCATGAAAAAATCATTATTTATTTTGGCAGTTACTGCTATCTTGTTGGCTTTTCCTCAACAGTCAAACGCACAGGCTTTTGGAGGTAAAGGGAGTAAAACATTTTTAATCGGGGCTGGTTTTTCAGACTATCCAAACAGGTATCCGAATGCAAGTAATCACAGTCATTTAGCTTTCAATATTGGTATTCAAGGAGAATTTGGTATTCATGATTATGTAGGATTAGGCTTTACAGCAGGGGCAACTTTCTCTCCAGCGAATTGGGGTACATCTGTAGGCATTCCCATAGGAATGATTGGTAACTTTCACTTTTTACAATTAATTGCTGATAAAACAGGAGGTTCTTTCGCTGAAGACATGGATGTGTATGGTGGATTAGCTTTTGGCGGTGGACCATCATTCCTTTCTTCAATTTCTCACAATAATTCAAATGGAGATGTTGGCGTTACAATATTTGGAGAAGCACATGTTGGTATTCGATACTATTTTAGCGACAAATTAGGTGTGTTTGCAGAAGTTGGTCAAGGAATATCTTCAAGACTTCAGGGAGGTCTTGCTCTCAAGTTTTAATTAAAAAATAAAACAGACCTCCCACCACACTCAATAAGATTCCTCACTCGCGTTCGGAATGACGTTAGTTTAATAGTTT
>JBBEBO010000148.1:0-17345 GCA_040882265.1 Brumimicrobium sp.
CACTCCACTTCAAGCTTCTTAACATCCTTCAATTTAATCGCAAAAATACAGATGTCATCCACCTGCGCTAAGCCTTCTTTCCAATCTGATAAGAAATGATCCAGCACTTTTATTTGATCTTCGACAGGTTGATAGGATTGTTCTGTTAATAATTTTTTTAAGCGATTTTTTTTAAGCTTTTTACCCAGTGGATAGTTCTTCACATCACCAAATTGATCTTGAATTCCATCAGAAAACAAATAAAGAACATCATCAGCTGAAACCTCAACTTCGTGTGTTTCGAAAGGTTGATTAAACTCATAGGAACTAACGGGTTGTTTGTCTGGTTTAAGTTCAAATAGGTTTGATGTTTTAGAAGTATATATTGGAGTAGTGATGTACGATTCGTTTTTAGTCACATTCGTTACTTCCAGTTGATCTCCAAAATTTACTGGTCTTGCAATCCACAACGGATTATTTGCACCAGCATAGTTTATAATGAAAGACTTTTTCTTTGGATTATCATCGTTAGATTTCGCTCGAATTGAAATAAGTGAAACATCCATCCCATCGCGAAGCTGTTTCTTAGCAGTAAATGTTTTTTCAACGAGTTCCTTTGTTCGATCTAGAATTTTTCCAGGTTGAGTAATAAATTCATCGTACACAGACTTATTCAATGCGTTAGCACAGACAACACTGACCATAGCTCCCGGAACTCCGTGCCCTGTGCAATCAGCAACGGCAAATAAAAAAGAATTGTCTTTGTCCTTGACTTTTTGAGGCTGGGCAAACCAATAAAAATCTCCTGAAACAACATCTTTTGGGAGGTATAAGTAGCTGTAATTAAAATACTGACTCAACAGTTGATTATTTGGTAAAATCGCATCCTGAAGCCTTTTTGCATAATTAATGGAGTCTACCATTGCAGCATTAAAATCTTCAAGCTGTTCATTTTTTAATGAGATTTCTTTACTTTGAATTTCAATAATTTCGCTTCTTCTTTTCAATTTAGCACTGTTCTTTTTAATTACATAAAACATGAATAAGGCAAAAGCTAGTGCCAAGGAAATCAATATTATAAAAAGAAAGTAGTTTTGCTGTGTTGCTTTACTTTTTTCTAGTTCAAGGTCTTTTATTTGATTGTCTTTTTTTAAGTTGTCAAATTGAGTTTTGGCATTTTCTTTTACTGCTTCAATTTGTAGTTTTTGTATTTCTGATATGATATCTGAATTTATAGCAGAGTCCTTGTATTCTACAACTAATTTCAAATTTTCATAAGCATCGTCAATATCACCTTTTTTATGAGAAATATCGGACAAGATTTGAAACACACCTACCCAGTCATTAAGTGTTGGAGTATAATTAGGTAATGAAATAGCTTGGTCAATATGTTTTTTAGAAAGATCGTAATTTTCTTGTTTATATTCTCTTTCAGACATACCTACAAGTAATACGAATAATGTCGGATCCTGATCTTTTTCTTGAATAAAAATATCGTATGCTTTCGTTTGATAGTCTTTTGCTTTATCATATTTCTTGAAAATTGTATATAAGTCACCAATATTCAGATAAGATAGAGCTACATCTAATTTACTATCAGTTGCCTTGAATATTTCGAGCGCTTTGTGATAGTAATCTGATGCACTTTCCAAATCATCCATATTTTCATAGGCGATTGCAATATTGTTGTAAAATGTACTCATGCTTGATGAGTCATTTATAGCTTCAGCAAGCAGCATAGCTTGCTCATAATGATCAAATGAGGACTGTGGATCATCCATGTATAAATAGGTTCCACCCTTTAGGTTTAATGCGCTTAATTTCCTTTCAACTAAGTTGTTTTTGTCTGCAGTTAGATACCCTTTTTGGGCGTGATCCAGCGCATTATAGTAGTCTGAAATTTCTAAATAAGCCCAACCCATATTTACATGTGCATCAACAATTAAATCTAGTTGATCACAGGATTTCGCTAAAGAAATAAGTGATTTACAAATTTCAATGGCTTTATTATTGTCATTGTATAAGTATTCATTGTATTCAAATAATAATGAGTCATATTTATCCTGACAGCTTATTGAATCACTTTTACTCTTCTCGCCAGCCAAAGCCGTAAAAGAGCTGAAAAACAGAATAATAAGCATTATTGATAAATAATAAATTTTCAAAGTCTTGTTTTAGCTTTATAGATAATAATCTTAGTTTTTATAAAAATAATCAACGTTTTTAAAAATCAACTAGGGTTCTCTTTGTGATGGTTGTCGGAGTTACTTTACTAGTTGAGTGGAAAAAACTCGTTTCGTCAATAAAGATCAATACACTATCAAAAGGAATACGTAAATATATTCAAAATTATGTATTAGTTCCCGAGATTGAATGTAAAATCACAGTGGAAAATGTTTTTTTTAAAAACTTGATGATGATTAGTAACTTAAACGACACTATTGCCTAGCGATTAAGTAGTTGATAAAATTTACGAAATTGAAACCAATAACTAAACCAAATGAATACAAGACTTTGTATAGGCTTCAGATAAAGCATTAGGAGTTTAGCTTATTCTGTATAATGAGTAAAGTTGAAAGTCAAAAGAGAGCGTCGAAAACTCAACGCTCTCTTATCATTTATTAGAAAATCAATCTTTTTAGTTTTGTTTTTTAAGAGCATCCATTTCTTTGCGCAGCATTTTCATTTCAGCTTTTAAATCATCTACAGTTTTAAGTTCTTCCTCCAAATTTTCAACTTTATCATTTAATTCTTTTATTGATTCAACCATAATAGGGATAAGTTGGATATAGTTAACTGTTTTGTACTTGGTATCATCTCCCATGTGCTTATGCAGCGCTTTTTCCTTTACCATCTCAGGGAAATATTTTTCAACCTCTTGAGCAATTAAACCATATTCTTTTATTGAACTATATTCAAGATCTTCATTTAAACTAGAGTTTTTCTTCTTTTCTTTCGAGCTTTCTTCATCTTTAGAATATGCAGTATTTTTCTTGTCGTAAGAGTAACCATTAAGTTTTACTAATTTTTCAAGCGGACTAGAAACTTTACTCATATTGGTTTTCAGTCTTGAATCAGAAGCTGTAAAATAATTATCAGCATAAACATCACCAACAAAATATCCTGCCCATCCAGCAAGAGGGTCTGTAGTGATACCCACTACGCCTTCAAAACCTACGCCTTCAATAGCAATACCTTCTACTGTGCTTTGTGTATTCATTCCTTTTAAACCAACTCCGAGTGAAGGATCCATTGCAAATCCAAAAGTTCCAGTGGGTCCAGTTCCATCTATACCAGAAGTATTTCCAGATGCACGTAAATTGTTTCCAAAAACGGCAGCTTCACCTGTAGCGCTTGGAGGAATCTGACCAGCTACACCATATCCTGCACCCGTATTTTCACCAATAATTGCTGCATTAAATGAGGCAGAACTATTTGATAGTGCTTGAAGAGAAGGGAAAGTATTTGATGCATTTGTAGAACGCGCATTTATAGCAACACCTGTGTTTGAATTAACTGCTTCAATAGCAGAAGAATTGGCTGTGCTTGAGGTTACATCTAAAGCAAGAGTGTTTGTACCTCCATTGATGATCTCAACTGGTCCGCTATCAGCTGTAATTAGTCTACCAGCACCAGCACCTCCTTCATCATAAGCTTCATCTAGTGTGTTTCCACCTCCAGAGCCACCAGTACCATCTTGAGCAACAATTTGCCAAGAAGATCCATCCCAAACATAAGAAATACCATCAGTTGAGTTATAATATGCATCATTTAAACTTGGAGCAGCTGGTGCAGAAACAAATGTTCCTAACCAGTTTAGAGAGATACCTTGAGGTCCTTGTAGTCCTTGTGGTCCTTGTGCTCCCTGTGGCCCTGTAGCCCCCTGTGGCCCAGTGGCACCTTGTGGTCCCTGTGACCCTGTGGCACCTTGCGGCCCGGCATTTCCTTGTGGTCCTTGAGCACCTTGTGGCCCCTGAGGCCCTGTAAGATCTGAAGTTACAACAGTCGAACCATTACCATATGTTAGGGTTAGCGTACCGTCTCCATTGTCTACAATGTTTGTTATTCCATCTCCCTGAGGGCCAGGATCACCTTGTGGTCCTTGTGGTCCTTGTGGTCCTTCATCTCCTTGTGGCCCCTCAGGCCCTTCGATTCCTTCAAGGTCATATTCATCTCCGTTTGTTAGTACAATTGTTGAAGTTCCATCTCCATTATTGGAGATTGTGTCTACTCCATTTCCAGCACTTTCACCATACAGAGCATATGCAACACTCCATAGTTGTGATAATCCAACTTCATTAAACTCACTTCCTGCATTTAAGTCAATCTCAACTTTTAAGAAATGTAGCCCTGTACCCCAATCGATATCACTAAAGTTGTTAAAACCAGATGACTGATCTCCTACACCAATTACCAAGTTAAACAAACCGTCTTCATCTGTAACTGTTGAATGTGTTTCTTGATAGGTTTCAGTTCCTGTTGGATCATTTTTGATGATCGTAAACCTTACAGTTATTTCTTGTTCTCGAACTGGTTCATTTACAATATCTGTTCCTGCAATTTCTGCATTTTCTGTTTCAAACGCTATCGCTTGATAGTTTATACCTTGAGGCGGAGCCTGAGCTATCGATGCTCCAACTATCAAAGCGAAAATTAGTGTTAATATTATTGTTTTCATATCTATTTATTTTAGTTAATTCTACTTTTTGTTTCTTCTTGTTTTAAGCTAAAACCTATCCCAAGTAAAACGCCGTGATAGATGTTTCTAGTCTTTTGATCATTCACAGCGTTTTCTATTTGTGTTATTCCTGTTCCAAATCTATATTCTAAAGAAAGTGTAAATTTTTCAGTTAAAAAGGCACGAACATTAGCGATTCCTTGAAATCCAACTTCAAACCGATCCATTGACTTTTCTTCAGTTATTGATAATCTTTCATCACCAATATATTGCTCTCCTGAAATCATATATCCTGCATTTAATGCAATTCCTGGACTCAAACTAAATATTCCTAAACGAGCAGCTTCATATAGATAACCAACACTTAAATCAATGTAGTTCATTTGCCATTTAAGTGGCAACCCTTTAAAGTCAGAACGAGCTCCTGCTTGTCTATACATTAATTCAGGTCTTAGCTGATGTTTGTCACTTTCTAAACTAAGGCTTACTCCAAAGGAATTAAGCATATTATATTTCAATTGCTCATCCTTTTGATTGGTGTTATCTTTATAAATAAAAGATGATATGTTTTTACCTCCAACGAGCCTAACTTCTGTCGGTTCTAATTGCCCAAAAGAGGCTAATGGAGAAAATATCAAGGCAGCTAAGCCTATTTTCCAGATTTTTTTCATGATTTTTAGATTATATAACTACGATTTTTGCTTGACCAAACTTACCGTCAGTTGTTGTTATTCTTAAGATATAGGTTCCTTTCTGAGTAGAAGCATGGAATGAAAAATTATTTTCTATAATATTTGTTTTTATATTCTCTTGTACAATTCTGCCCTGACTATCAGTAATTGTATAATTAAATTCTTCATCTCGAGGTAAGTCCAAAATAGCTGTAAAGTTCCCCTCATTAGGATTTGGGAAAATGTGCATATCGATGATTTTTGAACGCTCAGAACGAGAACTCTCCATTGGTTGTTGAAACCCCTGCCTTAAGACAATGTTTTCTTTACCAATTTTTTCGTGAACACTGTTTTGACCAACAGATTGAGATAATTTCACACCGCTCGACTCAATTGTATTCCCAATTGAACCTAAAGAACTCCTCTTAATATGTTGACCATAAGATCCGAAACAAAAAAGGCAAGTTAGCAATGTTATTGAAGTAGTTTTAAGCATTTTATTGATGTTTATGAGATGTCAAATATATAAACATATATTGATTTAACAAAATTTAATATAATTATTCAAGACAAAATGTAATATCTCTTGTTTTTACCGCAAATTATTATAAGGCTAATCACCTTAAGATATTTAGAATATAGCCATACCTTAGACTTCTTTCTACCAAAAATAAGGTGTGATATCTCTAGGGACGCACGGCCGTGCGTCCCAAACCATGACGACGATCCAACCTTAGATGATAGATTTTCATTTCTTGTTTTACAACATTTTTTCATTCTATCGTTTTCTTAGTTTCGCCACATTTCAACATTTTTTCGCCAAAATAGGGATTAAAAATTTCTTTTTCTTTACTGAGCCATTTTGCGCCTTGATCGTCGTTTACCATCGGGCAGTATTGTAAGTAAATCGTTTCAGTAAGCGGATCAAAAGTAGTTGTAATGGCAATCATGACATTTGAGATCTCGATGAAATCATCTCGTAGCTTCTTAATGGACTCATGGTGAGAAATATGTTTCAAATGTGATTTTAAATTTGACGATTGCTTCATCCAGATTTTGTGTTCTTTGTCTTTAAATAAAGACATGTCAACTTTGTCAAGAGTATTCTTCATTTGAACTCCGTATTTTTGAGCATTTTCAAAATCATCATCTCCGAGAGCAGTTTTTAATTTGAAATAACTCTCAAATAGCTGTTGTAATGATTTTTTTGACTTATCGCTAATTGTCATTTTCTCTGTTTGTTTTGTCGAACTCCCCGACGAACTTCCATTTTCTCCACCGTGATTGTGTCCTTTCATTTCACTTCCGCCTTCTGGATTCATCATACTTGGTTTTCCGGCCAATTGAGCAGCTGCATCAATGCTGAAAGTACCGTGCACAGCAATTTCTTCACCTGATTTCAGTCCAGATTCAACAACATAAGCATCTCCAAGTCCCGCACCGAGTTCTATTTCACGCATTTTAAAACTCACCATTCCTTCGGTTTCGTTCTTAACATAAACAACAGATCGTTTACCCGTCCACATTACAGCAGATTTTGGAATAATCAAACGATTTTCTTGGTCTTCAATTTTTGACTTGATTATTCCAGAAACAAACATTTCTGGCTTTAACTTTAATCCTTTATTTGAAGCTACAATCCGCGCTTTGGCAACTCTTGTTTTAGGGTTAATTACAAGATCCATGTAGGAAATTTTCCCTGTAAATGTTTCTCCTGGTATAGAAGCAACGGTGTATTCAACTACATCGCCTTCATTTACCCATTGCAAATCGGATTCGTAAACGTCAAACATCACCCACACACTTGATAAATCGGCTATTTCGTAAATGGGCTGTCCTTGTTTGACATATTGTCCGTGCGAAGCGAGTAAGTTGGTAACATATCCAGAGAAATCTGCACGAACAGGAAAGGACTCAATAGGTTTATCCTGAGCTAAGATCTTGTCAATTTGAGCTTCCGAAATCTTCCAGTTTTTGAGTTTATTCTTTGCCGATTCGAAAAGCATAGGTTGCGCGTCTTTCACTTTTTGCGCTTCCAATAGTTCTTCCTGTGTTGAAACCAATTCAGGTGAGTACACATAAGCAAGTAGCTGTCCTTCTTTAACAAATTCTCCCGTGAAATTCACCAGTAACTTTTCAATTCTACCCGGAATGTGAGAAGGCTGCGTGTTTCTCAAACGTTCATCGACTTGAATTTTACCGTTTAAGCGTACGGATTTTTCCGATAAATCATCCCCCACTTTTTGTGTTTGAACACTGGCAAGTTTCATGGCTGTTGGCGACATCTCAAGGGCTTCAGGATCAAGTGCCTTATTATTATCTTCGCTATCTTGAGGAATCAAATCCATTCCACAAATTGGACAGTCTCCAGGTTCTTTCTTTTTGATTTGTGGATGCATAGAACACGTCCAGATTTGATCTTTGGCTTCGGTCGCTTGTGATTCACTTGCTTCTTTTTCTCCCGAAGGTTTGACGATCCAGCCAATTAGAACTCCAACGAGAAGTACTAAAACGGCTAAAAAATATTTGTTTTTCAATATATTCTTCATAATTCTATAATTTACTTCATCTGTTTACGTAAAAGTTGCGCATTAATCGCAACGATTACAGTACTTAAACTCATCAAAACGGCTCCAATTGCAGGACTCAAAATGATTCCAATTCCGGACAGTACTCCTGCTGCCAATGGCAATGCGAAAATATTGTATCCCGCTGCCCACCAAAGATTTTGCATTATCTTTCTATAAGTTGCGGCACCGAACAGAATTAAATTTGCAATGTCTTTTGGACTACTATTCACTAAAATAATATCTGCTGTTTCCGCTGCGACGTCTGTTCCCGAACCAACGGCAATTCCAACATCAGCTTGTGCGAGTGCTGGAGCATCATTGACACCGTCTCCAGTCATTGCCACAAATTCACCTTTCTCTTGTAAGTCCTTTATGATTTCCTGCTTGTCTTCTGGAAGTACTTCTGCATAATAATCATCAAGCCCAAGCGTATTACTCACGGCTTTAGCAACTTTCTCATTGTCTCCAGTTGCCATTACAATCTTAATTCCTCTTTTCTTAAGCGTTTTTATAGCTTCATAAGAATCTTCTCTGATTTCATCGGCAAGTGCAATATACCCGATGAGTTCATCATCAGAAATCACAAAAACGACCGTTTCTGCTTCATCCTTAAAAGCGTCTTTAGGTTGGTTGTAGTTCTTTTCTTTCAAAAACCCAGGACTCACAATGCTTACTTTTTTACCGTTAACTTCTGCTTGAATCCCTTTACCTGTGATGTTTTTAAAGTTTTTCGGTTCATCCAGTTTGATCTCCTCTTCTTTTGCTTTGCGAACAATTCCAGCAGCAATGGGGTGCTCTGAGCTACTTTCGATGGAAGCAGCTGTTTTTAAGAGTTCTTTGTCATCAACTTGATCCGAGAGCGACTGAATTCTAGTTACTCCAAACTCTCCTTTGGTTAAAGTTCCCGTTTTATCGAAAATAATTGTAGTTAGTTTACGCGCATTTTCAAAGGCTGTTCTATTTCTAATGAGCAAACCATTTTGCGCAGAAACAGAAGTGGAAATCGCAACCACCAAAGGAACCGCTAATCCAAGAGCATGTGGACAAGAAATAATCATTACAGTTACGGTTCTTTCGAGCGCATAACTGAATTCTTTACCTAAACTCAGCCAAACGATAAGCGTAACAATTCCTGCTCCAAGTGCAACATAAAATAACCAAGCTGCAGCGCGATTGGCCAAGTTTTGTGATTTTGACTTCGTTTGTTGTGCTTCCTTAACCATGTTAATGACCTTGGACAAATAAGAATCATCGCCAATTCCTTCGACTTTAATTTTCAGTGTTCCATTGTCATTGATTGAACCAGCAATTACCTTGTCGTCTTTCGATTTGCCAACAGGTTTAGATTCTCCCGTAAGCATAGATTCGTTGACATGACTTTCGCCTTCGATGATGACTCCATCCGCTGGAATTTTTTCACCAGGACGAACGAGAATTGTATTACCGTTCTCCAGTTCGTCTATTTTTACATCTTCGGTGTCTCCGTTTTCTTTGATTCTTCTCGCTTCAGAAGGCATCATCTTGGCCAATTCTTCAAGTGCATTTGAAGCACCCATGACTGATTTCATTTCAATCCAGTGACCGAGTAACATGATTACAATCAATGTGGCCAACTCCCAAAAGAAAATCTTTCCTTCCAAACCAAAAACAACAGCGGAACTGTAGAGATAAGCAACAAATATTGCCAAAGCAATTAACGTCATCATCCCAGGGGATTTGTCCTTTAATTCGTCCTTAAGTCCTTTTAAAAATGGCCAGCCACCATAGATAAAAATAATCGTTGAAAGTCCGAATTGCACGTAACGATCTCCTTCAAAACGGAATTCGTATCCGACCAACCCCTGAATCATGGGAGCTAAAAAGACGATTGGCGCAGTGATGATTAATGAAATCCAAAATCGTTTTTTGAAATCTTCAATCATGTGTTTATGGTGGTCCTGATGGTCCCCTTGATCGTGATGATCATGGTTGTCATTACCCTGTTTGTGTTTATCGTGATTATGATTTTTTTCTTTGTGATCCATAATTATTTATGCTTTGAAGTGATATAATTAATTTCCTCAACGGTGATGTGATATTCCACTAGTGCTTTGATGTTGAGTTTTTGATATTTCAATAATTGTTGTTGCATCCGAAGGACTTCTTCAAAATCTTTTCCCGTGTTTTGATAAGCTTTTAGAATAAGTCGCATGGATTGTTCTGTCCGCTGTGTTTGCTGGTCGTACAATTCAATAAGTTCCGATTGTTGCTCTAGTTTAAAAAGCGCATTTTCGTACTGACTTGTCAGTTGATTGTCCAGTGCTTCCTTTTGAAATTCATAAGCATCTCGCATCAGAAAAGCTTCTTTTTCAGCCGCCTTGTATTTCTTTCTGAAAATAGGAATAGACATAGTAACCATTGGCATTAAGACATCTTTTCCGTTATCGGAGACAGCCATATCCGTCCGTTCTCCGACTAAAACATAATCCAAACCAACACCGATTTTTGGTAGCCCCTGTTTTTTTACAGCTAACACTTTTGCTTCGCTTGCTTTGATTTGTAAATCCAATTGCTCCATCAACGGATGTTCTGCAAATAAAGAATCACTCTCTTCCAAAGATTGCGGTTGAATGGATGGAACTTCAGATGGAATAGTGATCGCCTCATCTTCATTTCGATTCAATAATTTGTTGAACGTTGTTTTTAGCGGTTTCTTTTTACTTTCCAGAATGTGTAAGTTCGTTTTTACTTCATCAATCATCATGTCCACGCGCAAAAGATCGACCATCGTGCCTTTTCCGTTTTCATATTTTGCGTTGGCAATTGTTTTTAAAGTTTCGAGAATTTCTAGGTTTTCCTCTTCGAGTGCTTTAATTTGATAGAGCTCTAACAACGGATAATAAGCAGCAGCCACTCTGTAATAGAGCTTGTTCTTAGCATCAATGAATTCTTGAAATTGCGCTTCCGCATTTAACGCAGCCACATTTCCCTGAGCTTTGAGCGTTCCAAACCATGGGAACATCTGAGTTAAGGAGAACTTGGCGCGTTGAGGTCCAACACGTGTTTCCACTGGTGAGATGAAAAAGCCAAAGGAGAACGAGGGATCCTGAAGCGCACTTACCTGAGGGATTTTTTCCATCGCAGCTTCGGCACGCTTGTATTTGGCTTTTAGCTCAGGATTGTTTTCCGCTGCAATTTGGAAATATTCCTCCAAAGTCTGAGCAAAGGAACTGTTTCCAATACTGAACAATACGAATGATATTAAAACAAGTGTCTTCATTTTGTTTCTTTTTTAAGTTTAATTTCTTCTCTCCACGAGTAGAGAACAGGCACAATAAAATAAGTGATCGCTGCCATCAACATTCCTCCAAAAGCTGGGATAGCCATTGGAATCATAATATCCGAGCCTCTTCCTGTTGAGGTGAGGATAGGCAACAACGCAATAATTGTTGTTGCTGAAGTCATAATTGCAGGTTTGATTCTTCGTTTTCCGGCTTCAACAACTGCTTCTCGAATTCCTTTTTGGTCTTTGGTTTTGTTGCGTTTAAAACTTTGGTCTAAATATGTTCCCATAACAACGCCATCATCTGTAGCGAGTCCGAATAAGGCAATAAATCCAACCCAGACGGCGACGCTTAAATTCACAGTTCCGATTTGGAATAAATCCCTAAAGTTTGTTTCAAATAGGGAGAAATCAGCGAACCATTCTTGTCCATAGAACCAAAGCATTAAAAACCCTCCGCTAAACGCAAGCGCGATTCCGGTGAAAATCATGAGCGCTGTGGTAACTGATCGGAATTGGAAATAGAGAATTAGGAAAACAATGACTAGTACTACAGGAACAATTAAAGACAAACGCTTTTCCGCGCGAACTTGATTTTCATAATTTCCCGAGAAATTATACTTGATTCCCTGGGGAACATCTAATTCTCCACTGTCGATTTTGTCCTGAATGGCTTTTTGCGCAGCGTTCACAACGGTTACCTCCGAATGACCATCATCCTTATCAAAAAGAACATACCCCACCAAGAAAGTTTCTTCACTTTTTATGGCTTGAGGTCCGCGGACATATTCGATATCCAATACTTGACTCAACGGAATTTGAGCTCCTTCCGATGAAGTGATCAGGATGTTTTTAATCGCTTCAGGATTATCTCTCAACTCCCGAGGATAACGCACTCGAACAGGAAAGCGCTCTCGACCTTCGACTGTCGATGTGATTTTCATTCCTCCGATTGCTGTTTCTATAGTTTGCTGTACATCGTCAATGGTCAAACCGTAACGAGCAATTTTATCTCTATTGATATCCAAGTGTAAATAAGGTTTTCCAACGATTTCATCAGCGAAAACAGCTTCAGATTTGACTGATGGGACCTCTTTTAAAATAGTTTCGAGTTTATCCGCAAAACCTTGAATTGTTTCTAAATCTGGACCGTACACTTTAATTCCCATTGGTGCGCGCATTCCAGTTTGAAGCATCACCAAACGCGTTTGTATAGGCTGTAACTTTGGAGCCGACGTAACACCAGGTATTTTTGTCACTTTTACAATTTCTTCCCAAATATCATCTGAAGAATGGATATGTTCACGCCAGTTGCGATAGAAAATTCCGTCTTCCTCTGGAATCAGCTCTTTCGATTCTAATTTTTGTTCAAGTCCTTCCTCATTTGATACTGTATCCTCAGATTTCGTAATGAAATGATTGTTGTCATCCACTTTGAAGCGTTGACGATGTCCTTTTTTGTTGAGAACGTATTCAGGTTTGTAGTTAATCACATTCTCATACATTGAAATCGGAGCCGGATCGAGCGCAGATTCCACACGGCCGAGTTTACCAACCGTTAATTCAACTTCTGGGATATTGGTGAGCAACATATCCAACTGACCCAATACGTTGAGGTTGTATTCCATGCCCGAATGAGGCATTGAAGTCGGCATCAATAAAAAACTACCTTCATCAAGAGCAGGCATAAATTCTTTTCCTATTCCGGGGAAAGTGTGATCCAACGAAGACCAGACTTTTGTGGACTTCACATCAATACCAACTTTTTCAAACCCAGTTGAAACAAATCCAAAAATAGTGTTAAATCCAAGCCAAATGGTTACACCGAGTAAAATTAAGAAAGTCGGCAACATCAAAAACTTCTTTTTATTTTCCAAACACCATCTGAGAATATTTTTGTAGTAATATTCCAACAAGGAGAATCCGCCTAAAATGATACCGATAATTAATGCCACAAATACAAAGTTGATAAAAACCGTTTTCCGTGGACCAAGTGGCAGCCAATATTCAGCCAATAACCAAGAAACACCGATCAACATCACTAAGAGCTCCAGATTTTTTGTAATCCAAGAGAGTAATTTGTTTAATTCAATTTCATTTTGTTTGAGATACACTTTTACGATAGCGCTGATTCCAAAGAATAGTAGAAGTAATCCAGCCCAAACAAAACCACTGATTAATGCAAAAATGCCAATGGAGAAGAGCAGCATATTCCCAACATATTTGAATTTATTTTTCTTGATTTTAAACCCAAAGAACCACTGCGCCAATGTTGGCAGAATTAACAAGGAAACAAGTAAAGCAGCGATTAATGCAAAGGTTTTTGTAAAAGCCAAGGGACCGAACAATTTTCCTTCTGCTGCTTCCATCGTAAAAACAGGAATAAAACTGACGATTGTTGTAGTAACCGCTGTTAAAATTGCGCCTGAGACCTCAGAAGATCCCTTATAGATCGTTTTCTGCAAGGTTTGGTCAGGTGGAGCTTCATCCATGTGTTTGACGATGTTTTCAGAGAGTATGACGCCCAAATCGACCATCGTACCAATTGCAATAGCAATCCCTGATAATGCAACAATGTTGGCGTCCACACCAAAATAGCGCATCGCTACAAAAACCATTAATACCGAAATGGGCAGTAAACTTGAAATCAAAAGAGAAGCGCGTAGATTATAAATCATGACGATGACCACCAGAATTGTAATTAAAATTTGAAGTGATAATGCTTCTTCTAATGTTCCAAGTGTTTCATGAATGAGTTCAGAGCGATCGTAAAAAGGAACAATAGTGAGTTGACTTTCTGTTCCATCGGCTAACGTTTTCTTCGGTAATCCTGGAGCAATTTCTTTGATTTTGTCCTTTACATTTTGGATGACTTGCATTGGATTGGCTCCATATCTTGCAACAACAACTCCACCAACCACTTCAGCACCATCTTTGTCGAGCGCACCTCTTCGTGTTGCTGGACCGAGATTTACAACCCCGATGTCCTTAATTGTAATGGGAACATTGTCTTGAACAGCGACAACTGCTTTTTCGATATCGCTGATATTTTTAATGTATCCCAATCCACGCACCAGGTATTCTGCTTGATTGATTTCGATTGTTTTAGCACCCACGTCACGATTCGAGTTCTGTACCGCTTTCATCACTTTAGTTAAAGGGATATTATAAGCTTTTAATGCATCTGGGTTAACATCAATCTGATATTCTTGTACAAAACCACCAATTGAAGCCACTTCAGAAACGTCTTCCGCAGCATTTAAACCGTATTTCACATAGTAATCCTGTACACTGCGTATTTCGTGCAAGTCCCAACCACCAGTAGGATTCCCATCTTTATCTCGACCTTCCAGCGTGTACCAATATATTTGTCCGAGTGCGGTTGCATCAGGACCAAGTGTTGGTTGAACATCATTCGGTAGTAATCCCGAAGGAATCGAATTCAACTTTTCAAGCACTCGGGATCGCGACCAGTAAAACTCTACATCTTCATCAAAAATGAGGTAAATACTTGAAAAACCAAAAATAGACGAGCTTCGAATGGATTTTACACCAGGAATTCCGAGTAAATAAGTAGTGAGCGGATAGGAAATTTGATCCTCGATATCCTGAGGAGAACGACCATTCCATTTTGTAAAGACGATTTGTTGGTTTTCTCCTATGTCAGGTATAGCGTCAACCGCAACTGGATCCGAAGGAAGTGGTGAAACATCCCATCCAAATGGAGCTGTGGCTATACCCCACGCAATAAATCCTACTAACACTAAGCTAGTGACTAGTTTATTCTTAAGAAAATAGTGAATTACTTTGTTTAACATATTGATATAAATTTTTTGACAACGGTATTCTTACCCAATTGCTTCAATCGGGAAATAGCATCAAAAAATTATATCATATTCTAAAAACCTGCTGTTGAACTAATCTATTCTGGGATAGAAGAGGTGGATCGTAGTAAGAATAAAAAGTAGGTTTCGTTTCAAAACCAAAAAGATGCTGACTAACGAATAAATAAACTAAAACAGGACTAATTTCTTCTAGGTTAACTGTTGAATTATCAGAAAGCTTGAGGTCATTGTCTTGCTCAAATACAATCTGCTCATTGTGACAGCAATTTTTTTTATCACTTTTCATTTCACAATGAGGTTGTTCATTCTTCTTCTTTTTACAGCACTCGTGATTTGTTGATGACTCTGACTTTTGTTCCATTTCGTGACAAGTCTCAGCTTCACCAAAAAAGTTGATGCTTTTCATCTGTCCACCACAATAGTGAATATCAATCGCAAAACTAATGGACGAGGTAAACACCAAGAACGCCATTAATAGGGATAGTGAACGATATGTAAAATTTTTACTCATTAATTGCAAATCAACCAAATGTAATGAAAAATAATGATTCCTCAAACCACTTCAGTCAAATATAGAAAATTACAATTATCGTTTTCTACTTTTTATTGATGTTATTTTGGATTACTGACGAAAGTCATAATTGATTCTATTTTGAGAAGCTTATTTTGCTTAATTTTAAGATGTTGTTTGATTCACTTTTTGTAATTTGACAGAGTAACTTTAATTGATATTTTGAACAAACAAATAATATTGGTACATAACGTGAGAATGGAATATGGAATTTATTGATTATTACAAGGTTTTGGGTGTCTCTAAGCAAGCTACAGAAAAAGAAATAAAAGCTGCGTATCGCAAGTTGGCCAGAAAATATCATCCAGACTTAAATCCAAATAACAAGGAAGCGGAGAAGAAATTTAAACAGCTTAATGAAGCGAATGAAGTTTTAAGTGATCCTGAGAAAAGAAAAAAGTACGATGAATTCGGAAAAGATTGGAAACATGCAGACGAATTCAAGAAAGCCCGCGAACAACAGAAGCAACAACGAGCTCAATACAATACTAGTTCGCAGTCTGGTCATGAAGAATTCTCAGGAGATTTTTCCGACTTTTTCGAGTCAATGTTTGGCGCTGGTGGGGGAAGTAGAAGAGGAGGACAAACAAAATTTAGAGGTCAGGATTTAAATGCTGAATTGCAGTTGAATCTGAAGGATGTTTATACTTCTCAAAAACACACTTTGACGGTAAATGGAAATAACATTCGTTTAACCTTTCCTGCAGGTATTGAAAATGGTCAGGTTATCAAAATAAGCGGATACGGCGCTCCTGGCGTTAATGGTGGGCCAAACGGAGATTTGTACATTACATTTTCTATAAAGAATAATACTCAGTTTAAACGAGAAGGCAAAAATTTATATACCACTGCGGATTTGGATCTCTATACTGCATTGTTGGGTGGAGACGTTATGATCGACACATTTGACGGAAAAGTAAAACTCAAAGTAGTTTCAGGAACTCAATCGGGTACAAAAGTAAAGTTGAAAGGGAAAGGTTTTCCTGTCTACAAAAAGGAGAATGAGTTTGGTGATTTGTATGTTACATATCAAGTGGAACTGCCTACGAATTTAACCGATAAGGAAAAAGAGTTGTTTACAGAACTAAAAAAAATGAGAAAGAATGGAGACAAATAATTTGGTACTCGTTGAAAAGTGCTGTTCAAACTTGGAAGTAGAATATGCATTCATCAACTCCTTAAATGATACTGGGTTAATTGAATTAATCATTTTGGATGATAAAAAATATATTTCAGTTGACCATTTAAAAAGAGTCGAAAGAGCGATTCATTTCCATTATGAGTTGAATATTAATATCGAAGGTATTGATGTAATTCACAATTTACTGGATCAGATTGATGATTTACAAGAGGAGTTGAGGGTTGCAAAGAATAGGTTGAGATTGTATGAGTCTGAATAAATGCAAGATACCCCAATTTACAATTTTCTCTATTAACTTATTCTAGCGCATTAATTATACAGAAATATTCTATACGATATGTTTTTTCCAGAGAATCGTTGAAACTGTAATAGTAGAGTTTTTACCCTCAACAAGAAGTCTTGAGTTATGGTTTGATGGCTCCTTTGTAAAATTTCAATTTAGTCTAAGTAAATAATCTGCTCATACAGACAAAAATATATACTCAAAGAAGGCTTCAATTAATAGTGAGTAAATTTCCAAAATAAATAGAAGTACAAATCTGTAAATTAACATTTTGAATACCTAACAGTCTGTTTTTAACAAATAAATTAACATATTTCGTACAAAAAAAGTTAAATAATTTGCTTT
>JBBEBO010000149.1:0-2649 GCA_040882265.1 Brumimicrobium sp.
TAGAATTCAAATAATCGTCATATAATCCGTGATATTTCTATAAATCAGTACATTTCAACGCACTTTTCTGTTGTTTCGAAATAAAGACTGATAATTGATTGCTAAGCGTAACATATATTCATGGTAGATTTGCAGTTTTTTATATTCATTTTCAATTTTATTCTATACGTATTCTTAAAAAGTCAATAACATGTATCAACGCTATACAACATCGCTTAAAACTTGTTTTGCTTTAGGGCTAGAAAAGTCGCTCGTATCAAAAGAAGTGCTTCAAAAAATTCCATCATCAACATCATCAGCTTGGAGAAATTATTCAAATCATAAACTCATTGGGGTTGAACAAGAAAAACAAATAAAAAAGGATTTTCAAAACATTAGCAATGCGCATCATCCCATAAATCATGTTCCCAAGAAAATGTTTGATGCTTTTTGTGCCTTTACTGTTTGTCTTGTTGAATCGATTGATAAAAAACAAATCCAGAAAGCATATCGTAAAAACAAGGAATACATTATCGAAGTACTCGACAAATATTCCAATTATATTTCCTATCAAAATGCTGCTAAAATAATAAAGGTAAGTGAAAAAACGCTCTATCATTGGAGACATCAAGTTAAATATGCTTGTCAAAACTCTGCTTTGTTACTTTGTACAAAAAGACATCCTAACCAAGCTACACTCGCTGAAGTAAATACAATAAAGAGCTATTTGAAAGAACAAAAATTTGCCCATTGGGGTATTCATTCCATTTGGGCAAAAGCGTTTAGTTTAGGTGACACAAAACTATCTGAGCCCACTTGGTATGAATATAATAGGTTATTAAAAATCAGAACAACCATAAAAAAAGGAAAAAAGTCAAAATACAAGCCCATTATCGCAAGTAAAATAAACGAAATTTGGCATGCAGATATTACTGTTTTTAAAACACTTGATGGAGTAAAACATTACATCTATACGGTAATGGACAATTTTTCACGTTTTATTCACTCCTGGCGAATTGAAACGGTTGTATCTGCTCAAATACGGTTAGACACAATAGAGGAAGCCTTAAAAAACGACTATGGTGAAGAACCTCCTGACCAAACCATACAACTCATTACAGATGGTGGTCCCGAAAATGATAACCTCACACTAAAGGAATTTATGCATAAAAACCAAACAAGCATAAAACACGATATTGCATTAAAAGACATCGTTCAATCCAACTCCATGATGGAGGCTTTTTATAGTATTGCAAAATACAGATACTTGTATCAGCAACCTATTCATAACACAAAAGAACTCATTATTCAATTTGAAAATCTTATTCAAGAATATCATTTCGAAAAACCGCATTATGCGCTTGGCATTTATACTCCTTCTCAAGTTTTGAATGGTTCTAACTCGAAACAAGCGCATAAATCTATTTATATAGAGGCTGCCAAAGAGCGAAGAGAAATTAATAAAAAGAAGGGTTGTGGGATGGATTGTTGAAATTTACTGCTTGAATAACAGTGTATTTTTATTGAGTTCGATAGGAATTGTATTTTTTTTAACGGCTTAGACTAAATTCCTCTTTTTAAATCTTCATTTAGTCTTATTTGATCTACAATTTTTGGCAGGAATAGTAGTTTGTTCGTACTTATCTGTTTTTTGTGATAGATACGAATATTCGTAGTGATTTTCTAAGAAAGTCTTAGAGGTAGCGGTGGGGCTGTACCTGTTGTCTTAATTTTTCATTATTACTTCACATCATTTTCCGGTATATCCAAATGATAAAGATTGTATTTCTTGAAAAGATCAGAAGTTGAATATTTCCCAGTTCTTGCATCTTCATAGATTTCTTTAGTTATTTCAATTTTTCGCATACCCCCTCCATGTCTAGATAACTCATACATCAAAAAATAAGAACCATTTTCATCATTCACCAAGAAATCTATTCCATAGTATTTGTTCATAGTGTTTTGATATTTAGGAGTTACTGTAGGCTCTCTATTTTCGAATTGAAAAATTAGATTGTGTAATTTATGTCTTCTAAAAAGTTCTTTAACTCTAGTCTCACCTGATTCAATATCCATATAAATATAATCAGGAAGCTCTACGACCTGTTCTTTTTTAAAAATAGAATTTGGTATTGGAGAAACATACAGTATTGCCGAACTACTCCCTTCTCTTTTAACTACCCAACCGTTATCTAATATATATTTTTTCATCATTTTAAAAGGGGAATAAAGTTTTAGGAATGTTTTGATCAGACAAGTTCATAACAGCCTCAGACCACCCTCCATTTGCAGTTTTACCACCTGGTATCCAAAAGTCAACATCGGCACCATTTTCATTTCCTGAAGGTATTTTAATATCTGAAATATCTTCTTTTTTTATCCAAGCAATGACTGCATTATTCCCTGTTAATTTTCCTTCCTGAAGAGCTAGTTCCTTTTCTATTAATGATAAATCACCACCAGTAGCTCCCATTAAATCATCAAACTCACTTTTGGGCATTACAAAAGCCTCTTTTGTTCCAAGAGTAGGGTACGCATCTGTAGTAAACCGAATAGCTCCTTCATCAAACTTCGCCAAATGCGCATCAATATAGTTCTGGTCTAAATATTCAATGGGCTCAGGCCAATTACCACTACTGTGTGTTCTTTTCAATACATTATTTTCTACAC
>JBBEBO010000150.1:0-17279 GCA_040882265.1 Brumimicrobium sp.
TATTATTGGGTTACCAAGCTAGGTCGCAACTTAATATCGTAAAATATTAAAATTTGTATCTGAAAAGTAGAATTAAAATTAGTGTACTATTAGATTCGTTGGGGGGATTGGCCATTTTAAATTTTTGAAGTTGGAGCGAACTGGACGGCGCAAATGATAGAGCTAGCTCCGGCGCTTGCCAGAGGAGATCCGCGACATCATCGACGTTTAGGAGTGGAGACTTTGAAAATTTAATAAGGCCTAGATCTTTTTGCTACTTTTTGCAGCGATGGGAAAAAGTAGTTGATAGGCATAAGTAATTTCCAAAGCTCGAATAGATGAAGGGGGGAACCTGATTATAAAAGATTTGTATTAATGTTACTAAGTTTTAATTATTATAACTAGCTCATCATAAGTTACCCAAAAAGCAATTATAAGTTAGCTTTACGACTTAAGTTGGTAATCCAAAAATATTATTCAAAAAAGCTTTTGTTATCAATAAAGAGAATATTAAGCTAGTTAAGAAAACACATATTGAGATTACCTCATCAAATACATCTTCCCCCAACTCTTCTTAAAGTGTTGGTCGGCACCAGAGGAGCGATGGTCTATGTCTTCACCGTCAATTTGTGCTTTAACGCGGTATAAATAAACGCCATTAGCCAGTTGATCACCAAATTCGTCTCGTCCATTCCAGGCGTATTCAGAAACATTTCGCCCAATACGAATATGACCGAGTTCATCTTCAGTAATTTCTCTTACAATTCTTCCCGTAACTGTCATTATCTGAATAATAATCTCATCTGGTGGTTTACTTCCTGTAAGCGTAAATACAAATCTAGTACTTGTGGAAAATGGATTTGGGTAATTCATCATGTGTGTAATTGTGGACTCCAGAATCACTTCAAATTTCACCCGGTATTCTAAGTCTCCAGAAAGGTTTCCAGATTTGTCAGTTCCTTGAACTAAAAGTTCATATTCACCTTCAGTTTCAAAATCACCTTTGTAAATTATCTTAAACTTTAAATTGGATTCATCTGCTGGTATCCATTGCAGAACTTGATTTCCCTGTTCATCTATAAAAGGAACTCTTTCTTGAACACCGTTCGGATCAGTAATAAATATTCCAAAGTTACTTGTATCTGCATCTTCATTCATTACTAAAAATGGATTGTCATCTTTAAGCGTAATGACTATTTCTGGTTCAGGGCTAACAATATCTCCATTCAAAATATGCATTCCATCAAAAGTTACATCCAAAATAGGATTGATGTCATCTTTTTCAATTTCAAAAGGAATTTGCAATACATTATTAAAATGCGCAAGTTCTGGTTGATCTTTTATGCTATTATTTCCATTGGTATAAGGGTTTACTTCCATCCACAAGGTATTAATACCAGCCATGTTTACAGTTGAAAAATTAATTGTATCCCTTAAAGTGTCACTGACAAGCAAAGGTCCTTGGCGATTATAAGGTATTGGATGCACAACTTGATCCTCATCAGTAACCCAATAGTGAACCAATAAAGAATCCATATTTAAATGACTAATGTTTCTAATATCAACAGCAAAAGATATGTCAACTCCTTCCTGGAGAGAATCAGGTGATGTTGGTGTAAACACATGACCTGATGAGCCATCAATCCCAGCTTCAGGTAAAGTTTGATACAGGACATGCCAACGATCAACTTGCGCCGGAGTAGAGTTTGTAGTATCTTTGTAACGAGCCTGCAATTGTAAATATGGATACTGATCAGCTGGAAATGAGTTGTTTAAATTTAAAATTGAATCGTTTGACGAAAAAGCAACATCCATCTCCATTTGAACAGAGTGATTAAAATCTAATGCTTTAATTCTCAAGATTGTTTCATCATCAGTTGACGTTTCTGAAGCGTCTTGTTTCCAGTAAAGTGTTTCCCATTCGGTTGCAGGGCCAATTAAAGTTGAGGACTCCACTCCAAAATTTGAAACTCCTTGGAGCGTTGATGAAAGATTAATGAATTCTCCTGGTTGTTGTGCAAAAACCTCTTCGGTTGAATTGGGATCCCCTTTTTTAGTTAAAAATATAAACGCTCTATCATCAATTCCTGATTCAATAATATCAGAACCTAGGTTTTCCATAGTAGTAAATAAAGCAGGGTATTCGTTCTCCCAATCACTAAACATTCCTTTTACTGCAGAATAAACAAGAATATAATGTCCATTTGGCACTTCATTCATAATCATGTTTTCAAACGCTTGGAGTTGAGCTTGAGAATTTTGTCTAAATATAAAATAGTACTCAACTCTATCTCTACAGCTAGCCCCATTATTTACATTCCCGAATTGGTGGTCCACATTACTCCCATTGTTGAATGTCCCCCATGGATCCATTGTTGCAGGATCAATCACAGCAACATGCAGAGATGCTGAAGTACCACACATGTTTGATTCAGCTACCTGACCATTCAAGCGCCATTTTGTATCATTATATTCGAAGTTATTGTTCGCATTATCGTGCACATCACATGAAATTTGAGCCTGAAGCGGTTCAAATTCACGACTTCTACTTGGTCTATCGTAGCCAATTCCAGAAAAAGCTCCATTTTTAAACTGAAAGAAGTGATCTTGACCCCAACCTTCTTTGTCTTTTATATATTGAAAAGAATGCTCAACCCAATTTGGCGAAGTACTATCTATTGAAACACGCCAAAAGTAAGACACGCTGTCTTCAAGAGTTAAATTTGCGTTTGCACCACTAGAAACAGATTTCCATTCATCAGGATAGACTTCTTTTACTCCGCCTAATCCGCTTTTTAGAGCATATCGGTGAAAAGGACTATTGAATAAATCTGTTGTATCAATTTCAAAACGATATGTATTATAACTGGCAACAGGATTAATTGTCGACGCTTTTAAAACAATGGAGTCTGTAGGAACAACGGCGTAGTTATAAGGCAAAACAGGAACTATCCCATCAATATTTATGAAGAAATTTGTTGTGATTTCATTGTTATTGTACTCATCGTATTGCTCCTCAATAAAAGTCGGGATATCGACTTGTACATTAAATTGATTCATCCCTGTTCCAATATCTGATTGAACAGGCATTCTAAACTGAATTGTATCTTTATAATCCAATCTTGGTATATATTTACTATAAACAGAATCTATTGTTGAATTTGGGAACCTCCGTTCCACAACTAAATTAAAGGTATCAACGATACTTTGCCCTAAATTGGTTAAAACGACATTCATTGTTATTGAATCGGTCGTTAAATCTATTTCTGAAGGTTGAAAGAACACATCTTGAACAGTTAAGTCAATTTCTGGTTTTGCGTGCCAATTTAATCGCATTGCAGGGTCACCGTGAAGTGTCATTTGCGCAACCGTTGTTTCTAATATGAAGTTGGAATTATTTCCTTCTACTTGATCGATTGTGTTCTTAATTTGTTCACCAATTGAACTACCATAAGCATCAGGACTCATTTGTCTATACAATTCCGAAGAATAAATATTTAAATAAGAAGCAAAACCTAATTTTGTTGATGAAAGAAACCCAATTGCACCAAGTTCGTCAATTAAAACAAAGTCTTCTGAAGCGGAATTACTCGAAGGTTGAAAAATATCTCCAGTATAACATCCATTTCCAATCACCATTGGGTATCTCCCTGTATTTCCCCAGTTTTCAGGATCGTCAATGCTTTGGTCAAAACCATTTGCAGTAGCATGACCAAAAAAGGTCATTAATGAAATGCCCTCTTCCAAAAAAGTATTGACTTCAGTGGTTAATACTGGGTTAAATGGATTAGAACTTTGTTTGAAATAAGAAGTAACGTTTCCACCAAAATATTCTCCTTCGATGGAGTTTTTCATTCCATTTAAATAGTTTCTGAAAGTTGTTTGTTCAAAACTATTGGCTCCTCCACCAAAATGGAGTACTTGTTTTTGCCATTCTTTTGCTGGTTTATTATATGCATCATTCTGGTCTTGGTTATTTTCATAAATTTTAATTTTATTCAAGTACCCTAACAATTCAGCATTCGTTTTAGCTGCTATTCTTCCAGTAGGAATTGCTGGTGCCCAACTTTGTGATCCATTCAGCTTGTTTGTAATGCAAATATCACTTGAAGGATATCCAAAACTTGGAACTAAGTTTGATTTCGCAACATTGCCATTTTTTCTAACGGAATTATTTGATGATGTGTTTGGTTCACTCGACTCCCGAACTCCTTTACCCAAAAGTAAAAGCGCAACAGGTTTTTGTGTTGATTCATTATAAGCTAAATTAGCCATTCTTCTAATTCCAAAAATATGCTTAGGAATTCCTCCACCAAATTGCATTGAGACATCATCAATTTCACATAAAACTACGTTGTGAGATCCTCCGTCAACACTTTCTCTATAATTTGCATATTCCGATATGCTTGCCTCTAGTTTTTTATTGTAAAAAATTAAATATGCACGTTCTAAATTGATCGAAGAAAAATCTGTAAAAGTTCCTGAACCGTTTACTGGAATTAGCTCAGAAACATTCGTGATTTGCGAATTACTTGAAATAATTAAGCGTTGTTCTTGCGTTCCACTTGCATTTGGAATAAGCCCTTGCCAATTTCCACTATTGTTTACAAAAGGAATTTTTCTCGGAACATTACCACCAAAAACGTATGCTGAAGGATTGGTTAAATTAGCATTTGATAAGTTTATATGAATTTTAGCCTGACTACTATTATTTAATATGATAAAATCTGCATAACTGTCATTATTTAAATTGGTAGTCCTAGGATAAAGGAGCGATACAAAATTAATCGACTGGTAGTCGGCAGCAGCTCCTTGATCATCGATAATTTCAAAAACAGCAGTTGTATTGCCATTATTCAACTCGTTTGGATTAAATGTGTTATTAACGATTGTTTGGCGGTGTCCAATAAAAACCTCATCGTGCATTTGTATACCGCTGCCTATTTCCCACCTTAAATGATGATTCCCTTGTCCTGTATAATCATTAGCGTCTGAATTGGCATTTGACTTAGCATGAAATTCAACGTCTGGCGCTCCACTTCCAGTGTATGGTGATGGTGTTGGTATTGCCACATTTGTTTGAAAACCTCCTATTCCATCAAAATTAGCACTTCCCCATCCTTCTCCTGGTTCAAAAAAAGAACTATAGGCTTTATTATCAGAAAACCCTGCGAAATAATTAGAATTGTAATTTACTTCGCTTTTTTGAAGTACATATTGTGCTTGATTGTAAATCGAAAAATTAGCATCCGACTCTTCAACAAACCTTTTATTCGATCCTGAAGTAGACCAAGTCAAAAAATAATTTAGCGTATCATTGTACAAACTATAAGCTGGATTTCCAATTTCATTGGGGTTGTCATATAACAAAGAATCAAGCCAGCCATCATTGCTTTCAGCGTAAAACTCAATATAATCTCCACTATCAAAAGAATTATCACCACCGTCATTCACATATAAAGGAACTTCTCGTTCTTTTCCAAAAATTTGAAATCGATTTGGGTTGATATTGTCGGCAGGGATGTTTGCATCAATTAACGCTTGATAAGAAACTCTATAAATACCGTCAGAAGTAATGCTTATTTTATAGTACTGTTGTCCATAATCTATCCACTCATTACCATACTGCTGACCAAAAACAAGTGAAGGTAAAAGCAATAAGTATAAGCACAGAGGTTTCAGTATGTTACTTTTTAAAAGCATCCTTAAATCCAAATTTAAGGGAAATTACATGAGAAAACAAGGCTTCTGACTGATTCCCAATATTTGTAAAGGCATAATCAAGCGTTACACCTTTAAATGAGACACCTAATCCAACATTTGGTTGAAAAACTAAATCTTCAGAATCATCAAAGTTTTTTACATATTGAAAATTATTTACCCCTGTTCGAATAGCAACAATATCTTTCCAGCCAATTTCAAGCCCCATTACTGGATCAATACTTACAACTCCAGATTTAACCAGCGTATTTCTTCTTCCATCTGTTGTAAAAGATGCATTGATTTCGGGAGCGACATAGATATCATAAAAACCAGTTTCAATTCTTCGTTGAGCGGCTAAAATTAATCTTGGTAACGTTAATTCAAGACCATTTTCTGGAATTTCATTTCCAGTTTCAAGAAAAACCTCCTGCATATCTGAATCAATATCAAAAATCCATGCATTGAATGTTGAAGTAACATCTCTTGCCATAGCACCAAAGTGCCATTTATCATTAATGTTATACTGCGCACCAGCATCAATACCAAAGCCCCAACTTCTAGCAAAATCTCCTGCTCTACGGTGAACAACTTTAACTGTTCCTCCTAAACTTAATCCTTCAATTTTAGTTTTTCGAGCATAAGAAAATAAAAAACCATAATCAGCAGCTGTGAACAAGGTGATCCTATCATAATCGATATTTCCTTCATTATCGATCAGTTGCGTTGTGTTTGGAATATCGTCTACACCAAATCGAATCGCAGCAAAACCTACTGTGCTTTTTTCGTCTATACTATGTGCTAACCCTATGTAATCATATTTGGCGATTCCAGCAAAATACTCAGAGTGCATTAAACCGACATCTAAATTATTTTCAACATATGTCAACCCCGCTGGATTCCAGTAAGCGGATGTAACATCGTTAACACTACCTACTAGAGCATTTCCTAAACCTAAAGCTCTAGCCCCGACACCAATTTGCAAAAACTCATTGGAATATTTCGGCGCAATTGTCTCATCTTGGGAGGTAGCGTTAAGCCCAAAACCAATAATAATTACTACTAAAAAATATTGTTTAAATAGTTTCATACATGTGAAAAACTGTAAAATTGGCTAAAAATTGTACGAACATAAAGCAAATTAATCAACTTTTTACTTTTAAACGCTAAAAAGTAATTTAAAGTTGTACTGAAAACCTTTATCTCACTTATTTTGCAAACAAAACGACAGATTTCTGTAAAAGTTGAATACATAATTCGTTAATTTGCAAATCGTATGTTTACAGTAGCAAATATATTGACTGGATTTAATCTCATTTTTGGGGTTATCAGTATAATCATGACTTTTTCTGGTCGATTAGAGTTAGCAGTTTTTGCAATTTTTGCAGGTGCACTTTGTGATTTTTTAGATGGTTTTGTCGCTCGGATAATGAAGCAACAAAGTGAAATTGGAAAACAGCTAGACTCACTCGCTGACATGGTTACATTTGGTGTTGCTCCTGGTCTTTTGGTTTTTGTTCTCTTTATTATATCAGGTGCCTGGGATATTTTAGCGCTAAATGGTGGAACATTGGATGATTTGTGGTTTGACGGAACATTTGGCTACAGCATTAGCTACTGGATATCTGTCTATTTCAACGACTTAACTGGGAATTTAGATCCTAACTATTCTTCACATTTTCAAGGGTGGTATTTATTTTTACCCTTTTTAGGACTAATTATTCCTTTTCTCAGTCTTTTTAGATTGGCAAAGTTCAATCTTGATGAAAGACAGTCAACTGGTTTTATAGGTCTCCCAACACCAGCAAATTGTTTATTCTTTGCTTCTTTCGCATTGATTTTGTGGGATGGATTTGGTGAAAATAATTGGAAAACCGTTGTTTCGATGACTTTAATAAAAGATCAAATATTGATGACTTTCGTTGTTGTAATGTCAATTCTTTTAGTGAGTGAATTACAGCTGTTTTCTCTCAAATTCTCACATTTTAAGTGGAAGGGAAATCAAGTTAGGTATCTATTTTTGATCATTTCGTTAATAATAACTTTAAGCTTATTTGTTTGGGCTTTACCAATTATTGTACTGTTGTATATCATAATGTCTATTATAAATAATAAATTAAAAACCGATTAAAGCAAGTTCTATGAAATTCAAAGCTGAAATCGATATCATGCCTTTAGACGCATTGTTAGACCCTCAAGGAAAAGCTGTTTCTAATAGTATGAAAAATATCGGTTTGCCTGAAATCACAGGAGTTAGTGTCGGATGACACATTCACTTATTTGTTGAAGCTGGAAGTGAAAAAGAAGCCAAGGATAAAGTAGAACAAGCTTGTAAAAAACTCCTCGCTAATCAAATTACGGAACGCTTTGAGTTTACTTTAGAGGAAGTTGTGCAAGTATAACTTATTGATTCATTTTTAAATCTAAAACTTATTTCAGGTATTTCTCAATAGTGATGTGCAAATTAATGCCTCGCAATTCATTTCCTTGCGCTATGATATTTCCTTCTCCATCAACAAGAAAAGAATATGGAATTGATTGCACGCCATAGGTATTTGATATCTTTCCTTCTTCGTCAAAACCATGGTAATCCCAAGATAAATCATCCTTTTTAATTGCCTTTTTCCACTTTGATTTATCTCTATCTAATGAAACACTGACAATTTCAAACTTCTTACCATTGGTGAATTTTTCTTTGCGGTATTTTTCATAAGCTTCAACTACATTAGGGTTTTCAAGTCTACATGGTCCACACCAAGACGCCCAAAAATCTACTAAAACTAATTTACCTTCAAGATCTGATAACGAAAACTCCTTCCCTTTTGTATCTTCAAGTGTAAAGTCAATTGCCCTCATTCCATTTTTAGGCTGAGCAAACAAAGTAAACCCAATAAATATAGATGTAACTAATAAAATTGCTTTCATACTAAATGATTTATTTAATTGAACGTTTCCTAACACAAAAACAAGACCAGAAACACAAATGCAATTTAAGACATTCGTCGAATATCTGCACCTAAGTTATTTAATCTGATATCGATGTCTTGATAACCGCGATCAATTTGTTCAATATTGTGAATTACGCTTTTTCCCTCTGCAGAAAGTGCAGCAATTAAAAGTGAAACACCCGCACGAATATCAGGAGATGTCATTTGGATTCCTCTTAATTGAGTTTGTCTGTCCATTCCTATAACAGTTGCTCTATGCGGATCACACAAAATAATTTGCGCACCCATGTCAATCAATTTATCGACAAAGAACAGACGAGATTCAAACATTTTTTGATGGATTAAAACACTTCCTTTTGCTTGAGTCGCAACAACTAAAACGATACTCAATAAATCTGGAGTGAATCCTGGCCATGGAGCATCTGAAACGGTAAGAATAGAACCGTCAATAAAGGTTTCAACCTCATAAGATTCTTGAGATGGAATGTATAAATCGTCACCTTTAAGTTCCATTTTTATTCCTAATCGCTTAAATATTTGAGGAATGATTCCCAAATGTTCATACCCAACATCCTTAATCGTAATTTCGGATTGAGTCATTGCAGCTAAACCAATAAAACTTCCAATTTCAATCATATCAGGAAGAATTCGGTGATAACATCCTCCTAATTCTTTTACTCCTTCAATGTGCAACAAATTGCTACCAACACCAGTAATCTTAGCGCCCATATTATTGAGCATTTTACAAAGTTGTTGAAGGTACGGTTCACACGCTGCGTTATAAATTGTCGTTTTTCCTTTTGCAAGAACAGCAGCCATTACTATGTTAGCCGTTCCTGTAACAGAAGCTTCATCCATGTGGATATAAAGGCCTTCAAGTTTTTTTGCTTCAACAGTATAGAAATGTTCTTTTGAGTCGAAATTAAAGTTAGCACCAAGTTTAATTAGACCATCAAAGTGAGTATCTAATCTTCTTCTACCAATTTTGTCACCGCCTGGCTTTGGCATAAATGCCTTACCAAAACGAGCTAGTAGCGGACCAATAATCATTACAGAGCCTCTTAAACCACTTGCGCGCGACTTAAAATCCTCTGATTTCAAATAATCGAGATTTATATCTTTTGCTTGAAAAATAAAAGTACCTTTTTCAACTTTTTCAATCTTAACTCCCATTGCTTGGAGCAGATTAATCAGTTTATTGACATCAATAATATCAGGTAAATTTGAAATGGTAACTTTTTCAGGAGTTAATAAAACAGCACAAAGAATTTGTAATGCTTCGTTTTTTGCTCCTTGAGGAATTACCTCTCCCTTTAACTTTTTTCCTCCGTGAATTTCAAATGATGCCATAGTTCTATCTTCTACGTTTCTTAGACTTAGAATTTTTCTTTCTTGGCTTGTTAGAAGGTGCTATTCCAAATTGTTTAAGTATTTGATTGGTTGATTTTAATTCTTCTGGTTTTTCAAGTTGTAAAACACCTTTAGATAGTTCCTTCAAATGCTGTGCTATAGCTTTGTTTTCGATGTTTTCTGTATGATACATTAAGTAATTTTTCTTCAATAAATTACCTAATACTCCAGTCAAATACTCTTTTTCTCCCTCATCATCAATTTTAGATGCTTCACGAATCATCTCTTCAGTATAATGACCAAAGTGACCATATTTACTCTGATTTTTTGGGTAATCCATTATTTGAGGGCGCTCTTTAAGCTTTTCTGGCTCTGGAATAGGATAAGGTGAGTCTACATCGATCTCGAATTCACTCATGATATAAAGATGAGTCCACAATTTGTGCGTGTAATCTTCAACATCTCGCAAATGAGGATTGAGTTGTCCCATTACATCAATAATCGCACGAACAGCGTGATTACGCTCTTCACGTGACTCAATTTGTTTTGCGTGATCAATCATGTTTTGCACATTTCGTCCATATTCAGGAATATGTAATTGTGGACGCTCCGTATTATACGAAAGTGCATTAAGTGTTTGTTCTTTCAATTTCTTGATATTTATAAATTATTACTGTTGGTTAGTTAAAGGAGGAAGTTCCTCTTTTTTAATACTAAGCCATAAACAGAATATACGCAATCACCGCTAAAGCAAAGATTGTATACAATGTAGCTATTGCAGCCGTCGATTCATCGAAAAAATTATCAGACATAGTTCTAAATTTTGAGTAAAAATAATAAATCTATTGCAGACGGTACTAAAATAAGGTTTCATTTTTTAAAATATAGTGTAAAAAAAATAAAATTTAATACACTTAATCATTATCAACTGATCTATACACTAAAATCATGAGAATTTATTCCTTTAAAAAAATAGTCACTGGTTGCGGAGAAATTGCTTTTCTGATTATTTTCTTACCTTTTCTATGAAGTTGCCACTCCTCTACCACTCCATTCTCCAATTCAACTTTAAACGTGTAATACTGCTTTGTTTCTGCTTTTATTTCATAAGTCCCTTTAACAACTTGATTTGGAGTTGTTAGCCAGAGATTATTGTACTCCAATTTTAGATCAAGCTGAGTTGCTGGTACTTTTACCGCATCCCCATTTAAGTTGACCTCGTATGCCTCTTGCTCTGCTTCATATTCCCCTAAAAATCGTTTGGGAAACGGTCTGTTCCCAAAAAAACACGAGGTCAAACTCAAGAATAAAATAAAAAACACAACTCGCTGCATAACAAAATATTAAATTACGATAAACTGTGAGTCCGAAATTAATCAATTTCCTTAAACCTTGAAAGTTTTTCACATTTCAATACATCTATCAACAAGATGCCTTTTGTTTAAATAAAAGCAGTAATTTTAGTTTTTCAATTCGCAAAATCATGGAACAATATCATAAATTATTACAACACATAATAGAAAACGGCGTCGATCGTGGAGATCGAACAGGTACAGGAACACGTTCTGTTTTTGGGTATCAAATGCGCTTCGATTTAAGTGAAGGGTTTCCTTGTGTAACTACAAAAAAATTACACCTGCGCTCTATCATTCATGAATTGTTATGGTTTATCAGCGGTGATACGAATATCAAATATTTGAAAGATAACAAAGTCTCTATTTGGGACGAATGGGCAGACGAAAACGGTGATTTAGGCCCTGTTTATGGTCACCAATGGCGTTCGTGGCCTGATGGAAATGGCGGAACGATTGATCAGATTTCTAATTTGGTAGATCAACTCAAAAATAATCCAAATTCAAGACGACACATTGTAAGTGCTTGGAATGTTGCCGACGTTGAAAAAATGGCTTTACCGCCCTGTCATTGTCTATTTCAGTTTTTTGTTGCTGATGGAAAATTAAGTTGTCAATTGTATCAGCGCTCTGCCGATACGTTTTTAGGCGTTCCTTTTAACATTGCGAGTTATGCGCTTTTCACGATGATGTTAGCGCAAGTTTGTGGCCTAAAACCTGGCGAATTCATTCATACTTTTGGAGATGCACATTTGTATTCCAATCATTTTGAGCAGGCGCAATTGCAATTGTCTAGAGATTTTAGACCGTTGCCAACAATGAAAATCAATCCAGACGTAAAGGATATTTTTAGTTTCAAATACGAAGATTTTGAATTGATGAATTACGATCCACATCCAACAATTAAAGCACCAATCGCAGTTTAAGCATTTTACTATGGAATTATCTCTAATTGTAGCAATGGGAAAACACCGAGAAATCGGTAAAGACAATGATTTGCTTTGGCATTTACCCAGAGACATGCAATTTTTTAAGGAAACCACGCTCGGTCATACGGTTGTGATGGGGAGAAAAAATTGGGAATCTATTCCTGAACGATTTCGTCCTTTAAAAGAACGTGAAAATATCATTTTAACTAGAAATGAAGGTTTTGAAGCGGAAGGAGCTACTGTTATTCACGATTTCAAAGAGCTGCCAAATGTTGTAGAAAATAACGACGATAAAAAATGCTTTATCATTGGAGGTGCGCAAGTATATGATGTTGCACTAAAGTCTGGTCAAGTGAATGAAATGTTTGTTACGGAAGTAAACGAAACTTTTGAAGCAGATACCTATTTCCCTTTTGTCGATTCAAGTGGATGGGATGTTGAAGTTGTTTTGGAACAAGAAGCTGACGATAAAAACCCGCATTCATTTCGTGTAAAACGTTTTTGGAGATAAATAGACGCCCATGAAAGTTTGTGTAGCCGAAAAACCTAGTGTAGCAAAAGATATAGCCAATGTTATTGGAGCTACACAACGTAAAGATGGCTATTATGAAGGAAATGGGTATCAAGTTTCATGGACATACGGACACCTTTGTACGTTAAAAGAACCCAAAGATTATGTCGATGAATGGAAGTATTGGAATTTGCGCTATTTACCCATGGTTCCTTCCAAGTTTGGAATAAAGGTCATTGAAGACGATGGGGTTCAACGGCAGTTCAATATTGTAAAACGATTAGTCCAAAATGCTACTGAAGTCATAAACTGTGGGGATGCTGGCCAAGAAGGAGAAGTGATTCAACGTTGGGTGCTTTTGAAATCACAATGTAAAGTCCCCATCAAACGCCTCTGGATTAGCTCTTTGACCGAAGAGGCGATAAAAGAAGGTTTTGCCAATCTCAAAGAAGGTGAAAAATTCAATAATCTATACGCTGCGGGAAGTGCACGAGCTATCGGAGATTGGTTGTTAGGAATTAATGCGACGCGTTTGTTTACCAAAAAATTCGGACAGCAAAAACAAGTGCTATCCATTGGACGTGTTCAGACACCAACTTTAGCGATGATTGTTAATCGACAGCTTGAAATTGACAATTTTAAGCCACAAGATTACTGGGAACTTCGAACGGTTTATCGCGAGACTGAGTTTAATTCTGTTTTGGGTAAAATCAAAAAGGAAGGAAAAGCAAATTACGCTTTAGAAAAAATTAAAGAAGAGCCGTTTGAAATTACTTCATTCGAGCAAAAAGAAGGAAAAGAAAAACCGCCGCGTTTATTTGACTTGACTGCTTTACAGGTAGAAGCCAATAAGAAAAATGGTTTTTCTGCAGACCAAACGCTAAAGCATATTCAAAGTCTTTACGAGAAAAAACTAGTGACTTATCCGCGTGTGGATACAACCTATTTGCCAGACGATGTCTATCCTAAAATTCCAACGATTTTAAAAGGATTACAGTATTTCAAAGAACTAACGGCTCCACTTTTAGAAGGAAAAATCAGAAAAAGCAAGCAGGTTTTTGACAATAAAAAAGTAACGGATCACCACGCTATTATTCCAACTGGTGTACCGCCAAGTGGCATAACTCCCGACGAACAAAAAATTTACACAGCGGTTACGAAAAGATTTATTGCTGTATTTTATCCTGATTGTACAGTGAGTAATACGACCGTTTTAGGAGAAGTGCTAAAATTGGAATTCAAAGCAACGGGAAAACAAATTCTCTCTCCAGGTTGGCGGGTTGTTTACGATTCGGATAAAAAGAAAAACAAAGATCAAGAGGAAAACTTGATGCCCGTTTTTGAGAAAGGCGAAAAAGGTCCGCACGAACCGAGAGTAGACAAAAAGACCACTACTCCACCCAAGCCATTTACTGAAGCGACATTACTTCGCGCAATGGAAACCGCCGGTAAACAAGTCGATGACGAAGAAATGCGTGAATTATTAAAAGACAATGGTATTGGTCGACCATCAACACGTGCAAACATTATCGAGACTTTATTTCGAAGAAGATATATTGAACGCAATCGCAAATCAATATTGGCAACACAAACCGGCATTGACCTCATCCAAATTATAGACAATGAAACACTAAAATCGCCACAACTCACAGGAGATTGGGAGCGCAAATTACGTTTAATCGAGAAGGGGGAGTTTCAGCCCGAACAATTTAAGAAAGAATTGGTGGAAATGGTGGTCGGTTTAACCAATGAGGTACTTTTTAACTCGAAACAAAAGTCCATCACGCTTATTGACGATGCGCAAAAACCTGCCCGTACGGCAGGCGGGGAGGAAAAGCCAAAAAAGAAACGAGCTGCTTCCAAAAAGGTAGATATTACAACGTTAGATTGTCCTAAATGCAAACAGGCGAAACTCATTCAAGGAAAAAATGCTTACGGTTGTGGCAATTACAAAAACGGTTGTAAGTTTGTTTTGCCATTTAAGTTTATGGGTAAAAAGTTGACCTCAAAACAGCTTGCCGATTTGATCGAAAAAGGAAAAACGACTAAAATAAAAGGATTTCAAGTCTCTGGCAGCGAAGAAAAACAGGATGGTAAACTTGAAATGACGGACGATTTTAATATTACTTTAAATCAAGGATAAGATGATACGATTTATAGGCTTTTTACTATTACTTGCTGTTTTTATTCTTCAACACAATAACGTTGAATCGTTGGGATTAACTATTGGTTTAAATCACACCTACTCAAAACTACTCCCCTATTTTATTGAGTTTTTAATTGTTTGTTTTTTAGTCTACCAAGCCAACAAATCATTTCTCCAAGACAAATCCAGAGGACTCAAAAAAGCAGCTAGTATCTTTATTTTAGTTGCAGCATGCGGAATTGCTTTTGCGTTTCACCCCATTTACGAAGGAGATTTCACCAACACGTATCGCAAAGTCATTCTTTCCAGTGAGAAGTCGAAAACTTTCGATACGGGTCTAACAATGATCGTTCTTCCAGGCTGTGAATTCTGTTTGGCACGTCGAGAAGAACTCAACCAATTTAAAAAGCATCATCCATCCGTAGGAGTAAATGTGTTAATCATCAACAACGATGCACTTGCTTTGGAAGAATATCGAGAGACGCTATCGAAAAACATCAATGTTCAATTAGCTGATGATTTACCCGCGTTAAAGATGATTATCAAAGGGAGTTATCCTGCTTTTTTCTTTAAACCGAGTGAAGATGCTCAGGAGTTTGTTCATTGGAATAATAATGAATTTGGGGTTACTGCGTTGGATTGGATTGTTGGGGAGAGTGGTGAGTAGTTACGAAAAGGTTACGAGATGTAAATCTTGCTACAGGGATTTTTTAATTTGGAAATTATTCAATTGGTTTGATCGAGTTTATTTCTTTCTCCTTTTTCTCTTCTTCGAGATCATAATCATTCTGCATTCCCAACCAAAACTTTGCAGTAGTTCCGAAAAACTTGGACAAGCGTAATGCTGTATCCGCAGTTATTCTTCTTTTACCCTTGATTATTTTAGAAATTCTGGTTTGAGGAATAAATGTTTCTTTAGCCAATCGGTATGCTGAAATTTCCATAGGTTTTAAAAATTCCTCTATTAAAATCTCCCCCGAGTGTATATTGTTTAACTTTTCCGTAAACTTCATTTTTTAATGATAATCAAAATTAATCGTTGCTTATTTTGCATTAAATAGACTTGTTATTCGTTGCATTGGTATTCTTTTTATTGATATTAACGACTTGGGGCTAAGAAAAAGAGGGCTCATTTCAAAGTTATATTATTTCTTTCACATTAAGTAGAGTGAGTCATCTGCCTTTGTACACAGGCTTTTTTATTTTATATCAATTTGTCCTTTTACGAAATCGATGTAGGCGTTTTTTTTGAAGTCAAACCAACTCTGTCGATAGTCTGAAGAGTCGATTAGGTTCTTAAAATTTTGGAAAGGTCGTCGTCTAGAAAGTCGTTCAATAATTTTGTCACTAAATTCTTTGTCCGTCAGAGCGTAGGCGAAATTCTCCATCACTTGAAACCCTTGGGTCGAATCCATTTTTTCAAACCTATCATAATTGTCCCAGTCGTTTTCAATTTTGTCGATAGTGTCTTGCCACGGTTCAGACTCGAAAAAAAGATCGTCTGGATCTGGGTAGGATTCAATCGTTCCTGTTGGCCGATGGTAGAAACAGGTCATTCCGCAGTCGAGCAGATCTGCAATTTCAACGATATGTTCTTTGGTTAATTCCATTAGTTATTTTAGCTTATGAACGGTTTGGCAAATAAACACATGCGACTACCATGTATCAACGTTCGCCGCTAGTGCTTATTTGCTGTTACTTACCGCCCTTTAATTAATCTACAAATGTTTCTCGTATAACTTGTTTGCATAATATTATTTCTTTGTCCGAGAGAGAGCCTAGATCTTTAATGATCCTAGATTTGTCGATGGCTCGAATCTGGTCGATTACCACCCAGCCAATTTGTTTGTTGTGTTTAATTTTCACCCGAGTCGGATACTTTCTACTTTTCGTTGTCATTGGTGCTATGGTGATTGTTCGCAAATTATCATTAATCTCATTAGGCGAAATAATTACACATGGTCTTGTTTTCTTTATCTCACTACCTAAAGTAGGATCAAGATTGACCAAAACAATGTCATATTGCTCTAATTCCATTCGTCAAAATTTTCATCCTCAAAGACATCGTCAAAAAAAAGTTGGTCGTCACCCTCCTTGTTCATTCTTTTAAATGCGTTGTCCCATCCCTTTCTAGGCTCACTAATAGGCTTGAGGATAATTTGTCCTTTTTCCAAAATCAATTCAATCTTATCAGAAATATTATACTTTTCTAGAATGGCTTTGGGTAGTCGAAAGCCTTTTGAGTTCCCTATTTTTATAATTGAAATTTCCATAATGCACTTTTTGTATGCACAAAGTTATTACATTTTAAATTCTAAAACAAGCTTTAATATACTTTTATTGTATTAGGTTGCAGGTAACGTT
>JBBEBO010000151.1:0-17243 GCA_040882265.1 Brumimicrobium sp.
GTAGCAGGCAGTTTGGCTTTGGAATAGGAAATTCATGAATAATGCAGGTTAAATGTTTATCAAATTTTAATGAACTCAACAAGTAATAGTACACCAACCAAAAAGATATATTTTAAATCCAAAATGACGACATCTATGTAAAAACTATTAGGCAAGTACATCAAGAAACACTTGCTTCTGGAATATATTATTTTTTAAGTATTATTTTGGATTTTTTAATAATGTAACTTAGTACTTTAAAAAACGCCACAGCCCATTAGACTCTAATAAATTAAGTGCATTTTAACTATAGATGTTATGTGTGAATACAGTATTTTCAAAATGTTTTTAAATTAATTTAATGCTTAAAGCCTTGCTTAACAATAACTTAATCGCTTTGATTTGATTTTTATTAAAAAAAAGGCATCTAATGCAAATTCACTTCCGTTTTATATATAGTAGATGCTAAAACTACAAGTTATGGAAAATTCAAATTACAACTCCGATTTGTCGGAAGTTCAAAGTGTGAATGCACGTTTAATTCTTTCAAAATTCACATTGATTGGCTTCATTTTATTAATCTCATTTACAGGTTTTTCACAAGGAAACGTAAACTGTACAGGCGATACACCATTTTTTAGTGTCGACTTAACAGGTAATCCTGCAGGCACATGGGTAAGTCCAAACGTAGTAAGAGACGGAGAGTGTTGCGGAGGTGGTGCAGATCAAGTGAACTGTATTGAATTATCAGTTACTTTAGACCCAAATGCTGAAAGTATAATATTTAATGTTGAATCAGGTGCAAACCCAGGTGGAGCTTTATATTACCAAGTTAATTGTGATAGCGTTCCCGTTTCTTCTGGAAGTGAACCTATTTGTTTAGACGGAGTTGGTCCACACCTTATCACTTACTGTAAAGTAGGAAATAACCAAAATACGTATTCTATTACTTCAGTTCCATCACCGGTTACTTCAGGTGATGTTTCGATAACAATAGATGGTTCGTGTAGTGAATATATTTCTGCGGCAGGACTAGATCCAAGTACAATTAGTTGGAATTCAATTTCTCCAGGTTATTCAGGGGAATATAATAATTTATTAAGTGATGATGCTGGAACACAAGGCACGCAAGGTGTGCCAGTTTGGGGTGTTGATTCAGTATTAGTAACGCCTGATGCTACAACTCCTTCTGTTGTTTATTATGAGGTTTGTGGTACTCCTAGCGGTGCATGTAGCGAAACAAATTATTGTGATACCGTTGCAGTTAATGTATATCCTTCATTAGATGGTGAAATCAACCCCCAAGAACCCGCAATTTGTTTTGGAGGAACATCTACAACGCTTACTGCAAACCCAATTGGAGGTACTCCTCCTCATACTTATGATTGGAGCAATGGCGACACAGGGCAGTCGACAGATATTACAGCTCCTGGAGAGTATTCTGTGATTATAACAGACGCTATTGGTTGTGCTATTGCTTACGATACGGTCACAGTAGTAGAGTTTTCTGAGGAAATTACTGCAGATGCAGGTCCAGATATACTTGTATGTGATCCTCCTACTCCAACTGTAGATGTTAATGGTGCAGTTACTGGAACAACAACAGGTGTTTGGTCTGGTGGATCTGGCACTTATTCTCCTGATGCAACTAGTTTAAATCTTCAATATACACCAACTGCTTCTGAAATGGCTTCTGGTAGTGTGACTTTATACCTCACAACTACCAATAATGCTACTTGTCCAGGAGATGAAGATACAGTAGAAATTATTTTACCCCCTTATTTTTCCGATGTTCAATTAACACCAGAAGATGTATCGTGTTTCGGCGACTGTGATGGTTGGATAGAAGCTCAACCAAATGGGGGCTTAGCTCCATTTACATACACATGGTCTGACGACGCTGGAAACCCGATAGGGCAAAGTGGCCAAACTGCTTCAGGTTTATGTGTTGGTGATTATGAGGTTGAAGTAACTGATGATGCAGGTTGTGTTATTACCGCAAACGCTACGATTAATGAACCAACTCAGTTAGCTGGAAACGTAACTCCTACTGAAGCAAATTGCAATAATGTCTGTGACGGAGAAGTCGAAGTAACAAATACTTCTGGTGGAACGACACCTTATGAATACAATATAAATAATGGAGCGAATCAAACAGGAACTACTTTCACTGGGTTATGCGCAGGTAATCAAGATGTTGAAATTATAGATGCTAATAATTGTACTTTAGAATTTCAAACAACTATTAACGAACCAACTCCTTTAGATGTAAATGTTGTTTCAACAACTCCTGCAACGTGTGGAGATGATAATGCAACAGTTGTGTTAGAAGGAAATGGAGGTACTTCGCCTTATGAATTTTCAATAGGTGGACCAAATCAAACAAGTACAACTTTTGCTAATGTTGCCCCTGGAAATTATACTGCTACAGTAACGGATGCTAATAATTGTACTGAGACAACTACATTCACTGTGAATACTGTATCAGAACCAACTGCTTTTGTAGACGACTCAACAAACCTTACTTGTTTTGGAAGTAATAATGGTAGTGTATTAATTGGAACAAATAATGCCGTTGCTCCTGTTACTTTTTCTTTAAACAATGGTGTACCTCAGGCATCAAATAGTTTTAATAGCCTTCCTGCAGGTAACCATAGTATCGAAGTAGTAGATGCAAATGGATGTTCAGTGATTGTACCTTTTACAATTACCGAACCTGCACAACTTAATTACACAACTACTCCAACACCAACGAGTTGTTATGGAGTTTGTGACGGTGAAGCTACAGTAAGTGCAAATGGTGGTACTCCACCTTATCAATATTCAAGTGATAATGGTACAACTTTTACAACCGATAGTGTATTAACCAACTTATGCCCAGAGCCAGTTGAAATTCAAGTTGTGGTGCAAGATGATAATACTTGTCTTTCGAATTCAACGATTATAATAGACCAGCCTGATTCTTTACATGCAATATTTGATTTAACAGACCCTATTTGTTTTGAATCTTGTGATGGTGAGGTTGAAGTGACAGCTAGCGGAGGAACTACTCCATACGAATATTCTGCAAATGGAAACCCTGCGCAAACAAACAATGTTTTGAATGGAATTTGTGGTGGAAATGTTGGACTTTCAATTGAAGATGACAATGGTTGCGAGTACAACACAACAAGAAATCTTGTCAATCCACCTGAAATCACAATTGATCAAACATCAATGACTCCTTCAAATTGTGGATTCAATGATGGTGCATTAGAGGTTCAAGCTAATGGAGTGAATACTCCCTTTGTTTATTCTGAAAATGGAAACCCAAATCAAACAAGTGGTGTATTTGATAATTTGCTTGCTGGTGCTTATAGCATAACTGCAACGGATACTTTAGGATGTCAAGCAACAGAGATTTTTGGTGTGAATGATGTAGAAATGGATGGTGAACTTGTTGACCAAACTGATGTTTCTTGTTTTGGTGGAAACGATGGAACGGTTGAAGTGACAAACCTTGCTGGCTCCAATCCAATCACTTTTGAGCTTGATAATAGTGGAACAACACAGACAAATGGAAACTTTGGTGGGTTAGATGCTGGAAATCATATTGTAACAATATACGATGCAGGATTTTGTATCTACAACGTTCCATTAACTATTGATCAGCCAGATGAAATTACTTTTGATACAAATATTGAAGATGTAACATGTTTTGAAGGATCAGACGGCGAAGTTAATGTTATTAATACTGCTGGCGGTGCAGGTGGTTACCAATACAGTATTGATGGAGGATTTGTTTTCCAAGGAAATACTGATTTCACTGGATTAACTGAAGGTACATATACAATCACAGTTACTGATACAAATGATTGTATGGTAAATGGCGACGCAATCGTTGAAGAACCTGATGAAATAACTTTCAATACAAATACTTTTGATTTAACTTGTTACAATGATAACTCAGGTGCAATTCAAATTATTGCAAATGGTGGAACAGGTAACTTAATTTATAGTATAGATAACGGTACAAACTTTCAAGGAGGCTCCTCTTTTTCAGGCTTAAGTTCAACTACTTATGATTTAGTAGTTGAAGATGCAGAAGGATGTTCAGAAAATGGAACAGCAGTTATAAATGAACCAGATTCTCTCTTGGCTAACTACACACCAATTGATGCAAATTGTTTTGGTGTATGTGATGGCGAAATTCAAATAAATGCGAATGGTGGTACAACACCATATTTGTATAGTATTGATGATGGAGTAACGTTTGCAACAAATAGTAACTTCAACTCTTTATGTGCCGATTCATATGATATCGTTATAGAAGATGAGAACTCTTGTTTAATTACCAACACAGTAACTGTAGATGAACCAACTGAAATTGTAGTTTCTTCTATAGAAACACCTTCTACTTGCGGAGACGCTAATGGTGAAATTGATATTTCTGCTTCAGGTGGCAACCCAGATTATAACTATAGTGTAGATAACGGTGCTAACTTTTCAGTGAACACAAACTTCAATGGTTTAATAGCAGATGATTATGAAATCGTTGTACAAGACCAAAATAACTGTGAAGTTTTTGCTGATCAAGAAGTAACGGATCAACCTGCACCAGTAATAAACTCAATTTCTAAAGAAGATCCTCTTTGTAACGGATCAGCCGATGGAGAAATTGACATTAACGCATCTGGCGGTACTGGAACATTAAACTATTCTTTAAACGGTGGTGCACAGCAGACAAGTAGTATCTTCACAGGATTGGTTGCTGGATCATATACAATTGAAGTCGTAGATCAAAATGGTTGTATTGATACTGAAACAGTTGAATTAGACGAACCAGATGTTTTAACTTTAAATATAAACACTACAGATTTATCATGTTTTGAAAACTCAACAGGAGGTATTTCAATTACAGCAGGTGGAGGAACACCAAATTACCAATATTCGATAGATAATGGTGTAAGCTTTAGCCCTTCTTCAAACTTCAACTTTTTATCTGCTGGCAACTATGATATTGTCTTAGAAGACGATAATGGATGTCAAGAAATAGGAAATGCTGTTACAAATGAGCCAGATGCTTTAGTTATCACGGACATTAACACAACTGATCCAAATTGCTACGAATCTTGTGATGGTAGTATTGATCTAACTGTTGATGGGGGTACAACGCCTTATACTTATAACTGGTTTGGTATTCCAACTCCAAGTACAACGAATACTGCTATTGATTTATGTGATGGAGAATATGGGTTTGAAATCGTTGACGATAACAATTGTCAAGTATATTCTGAAGCAGAAATATTTGATCCCGCAGAATTTGTGTTAGATTCAGTTCAGATTAATAATACATCTTGTTTCAATGATTGTGATGGCGAAATAAAGGTTTATGCTACAGATGGTGTTGATTTCACAATAAATGGGGGCACACCTCAACCAAACGGTGATTTCACAAACTTATGTGCAGGCAGTTATCTAGTTAAAATCACTAATAATGATGGCTGTCAAATTGATACAAATTTGACAATAACTGAACCTGACGAGTTAGAAATGACTCTCAACTCCCAAAATGGAGTGCTTTGCTATGGGCAAACAGATACTCTTCTAGCTAATGGTAATGGTGGAACACTTCCATACACGTATAACTGGAGTAGTGGTGATATAACTAACTATTCATTTGTTTCACCTACTGTGGACACCTATTATACTGTTTCAATCACCGATGTGAATGGATGTCAAACGGTTACTGATTCTGTATTAATTGAAGTATCTGAGCCTTTAGTAGCTACATTCACTGAAGACACAACTATATGTGCTAATGCAAATGTAGACTTGAATATTGATGGTGATGGTGGTCAGCCGGGTTACGAATATTATTGGTTTAATCAAGACGAAACTTCACAGTCAATAAATATCAGTACAGATACGAGCGAAATTTATATCGCTTCAATTACTGATCAATGTGGTCAAGAAATAATTGACACAATCAATGTAAATATTTTCAATGACCCAGATGTTTCGTTTTTTGCAGACGAAGATGTTGGTTGTGCTCCACTCGAAGTAGAATTCACTAACACAACAGCTTCTAGTGAAATTGGAGATAACTGCAAATGGATAGTGGATGGAACCGAGTACAGTGGGTGTGACGGATTTACGCATACTTTTATTGATCCAACTTGTTATGATGTAACTTTCCAAATGGAAACAACTGATGGTTGTGATTTCGAAATGGTGATGGATTATGCTGTTTGTATTGTTGAGGATCCTATTGCTGACTTCTATCCTTATCCAGAAGAACCAACAGACTTATCAAATCATGTTGAGTTTCAAAACAGTTCAAGTGGAGAGGATAGCTATAATTGGAACTTTGATGATTATGGAACTTCAACTGAAGAGAATCCTGAGGTTACCTTCACTGGAGTTGAAAGTGGTGAAACTGTTGATGCTTGTCTTGAAGTAACATCAGTATTTGGATGTAAAGATGAAGTTTGTAAACCCATTTACTTCAAACCTGAATTCATGGTACATGTGCCCAACGCATTTACACCTGATGGAGATGATGTAAATAATACTTTTCAGCCAGTATTTCCTCCAGATGTTGATATAACCAAATATGAATTACTCATTTTTAATAGATGGGGTGAAGTTCTCTTTGAATCTAGAGACTATAATGTTGGATGGGATGGAACTTATGGAGGTAAAGTCGCACAAGACGGAGTTTATATTTGGAAAATAAAATTAACCGAAGGTAATAACAACAATGAAATATCGCTAGAAGGACATGTTTCACTTCTTAGATAAGATCAATAAATTATTATATTTTTTGTAGTTTGAAATACCTTCAATTACAAAAAAGTTTTATAAAATATAAAATCTTTAAAAACTGTGTAAACTCCAATAAAAAAAGAGAATGCACAGTTTTTTGAGTGTTAAGTTTAATTTAACTACATTTGCCAAAATATTAATTTAATCATTATGAAAATGAAAAAAATCTTAATTTACAGTTTATCTATTATGGTAGTTGCAGGAGCAGCTATTTCTTGTAAAAAAACCTCAAAAGGTAAAATGTCTAACGATTGGGAGTTAGATTCTTGGTCAGAAACAACTACTGATGTCAATGATGACGGGGACAGATCTGTTAGAACTAGAGAAGCTAGTGGATCAAACTTTACTGTTACATATTCTCAAACTGACATTGGAGAGCCTACGACTACAACATCAATTTCAGGTACTTTAAACGATTTTTCATACACAATTGAAAAAGATGGAAATTGGTCAAGAGATTTTTCATACACTCTTACGTACTCTGAAACTCAAGGTGGGATTGAAACTGACTACGTAGAAAAAGTTGAAATATCTGAATCTGGTACTTGGAACTTCTTAGGTAATGTAGATGAATTCAAAAAGAACGAAAGAGTTGTTTTCAATACATTAAGAGCCACGGAAACAACAGATTTAACTTCTACGTATGAATTTGCTGGAGAAACTGAAACAGAAAATAGCACAACGACTGAAACATTAACATATAATGATGGCGATATGGCTGATATTATGGTTGTTGTAGAGTCTAAACGTAAAGAATTACAAATGGAGTCTACTAAAGAAATGTCTTCAAGTGAAAGTACTGATTCTAGTGTAGCTGAAACATATTCAATTAGTGTAGATACTGAAATTTCTCTTACTCAAGAGTAAAAATAAATTTCTAATAAAAATTAAAAGGTCGCTATAAATTAGCGACCTTTTTTTTGTGAATTTTATTCTATCAAACATAAAAAAACTGCAATTTTATATTACAGAGTGATTGCATAGTATATACTAAATCAATTTTTTTACTCCTTAGATGAATAATACAAAAAGCTCCGAATTTAGAACTTGGAGCTTTTCTATTTGTGAGAAATAGAAGCTCCCAGAAATTGTTTTAAATAAAAAAAAGCCTTCCAGATTTCTCTGAAAGGCTTTGAGTACAGGAAATGATTGTATTGTCGAACCAAATTAGCTCAAGTTTTTAATCATTGCATATAATATTCGAGACAATTCATCAGCTTGTGTCTCCAAGGCTTCGAATTCTTGTTGATTAATGATTTTATTATCCATAAGAACATCGAGAATTGCGACACACTCCATCACTGAGCTTCTGGTAATCACAAAAAAGTTTCTTCTATCTTTTTTAGAGAATCTTCCTGAGCCTTCAGCAATATTGAGTACAATACTAAAGGAAGCTCTTGAGAGCTGGTCTTTTTCATAAGACGTAAGTTTTTTTTCAGAGATTAAAACTTTTGAATTCTTATGGAATAGCTTTGCTTTTTTGTAAACGGTTAAATTTTGAAATTCAAATTTCATTTTTAGTTGATTTAGGTTAGTAAATAAAAAATGAGAATGAGGGTGAGAATGAAGAAAAACAGAATAAGAAGCCTCATTCTGCTTCTCATTCTGTTTTGTACCCGGAGCGGGACTTGAACCCGCACGCCCCGAAGAGCACAGGATTTTAAGTCCGGCGTGTCTACCAATTCCACCATCCGGGCATTTTTTATCGGACCGATAAAAATTATTTCAATTGAGCGGGCGATGAGATTCGAACTCACGACCCTAACCTTGGCAAGGTTATGCTCTACCCCTGAGCTACGCCCGCTTATATTAACTTATTTCAATACACGTACTAAGTAGCGTCCTGTCCCGATCTAGATGAGTCCGCAAAGCGGAAAACGAATCTCAATCGGGAAGCTACGCCCGCTTATTTAAGTTTAGATTGTTGAATTTCTAAGTTTCCATTCTAAACTCTCCAAAGAACGTTTTCCTTTAGCGGGGACAAATATAACAGTTATTTATTTTTAATGATTAGAATACTATAATAAATTTAAAAAAAATACAATAATCATCATTGGTAACGTAGTTTTGAATGCTCTAAAAATGTATTAAATTTCTAAAATAATTAAAACACAAAATAATCACTTCTTCTTCTCCCCCGTCAACTTCTTAATCTCATTCAACTTAAACAGCGCCTCAACTGGAGTCAGTGTATCAATGTCCATATTCTGTACTTCATCTCTAATCTGTTCCAAAACGGGGTCGTCTAACTGGAAAAAGCTCAATTGCATATCCGAAGAATTTCCAGCCTGTACTATCTTTTCTTTTTCTTTTCCTCGTGAGGAGTTTTCGAGCTCTGAAAGCATTTTTGTGGCACGTTGAACCACTGCATTTGGCATTCCTGCAAGTTTTGCCACATGGATTCCGAAACTGTGCTCGCTTCCTCCTTCGATGAGTTTTCTCAAGAATAAAATCTTCGTTCCAACTTCTTTTACAGAAACAGTGTAGTTCTTTATTCGCGGAAACTTATTCGTCATTTCATTCAGCTCATGATAGTGCGTAGCGAATAATGTCTTACACTTCGCTTTTGGATGCTGATGAATGTATTCTGCAATAGCCCATGCGATTGAAATTCCGTCATACGTGCTTGTACCGCGACCGATTTCATCCAATAACACTAAGCTTCTCGGAGAAAGATTGTTCAAAATACTCGCGGTCTCATTCATTTCCACCATGAATGTCGATTCACCGGAAGAAATGTTATCTGATGCGCCCACTCTGGTAAAGACTTTGTCTACGACTCCAAGTTTGGCGGTTTTCGCTGGAACATAACATCCCATTTGCGCCATCAAACTAATCAGAGCGGTTTGGCGGAGAATAGCACTTTTACCCGACATATTCGGACCTGTAATCATGATGATTTGCTGAGTTTCATTGTCCAAATAAACATCGTTTGGAATATATTCTTCACCGAGTTTCATCTCTTTCTCAATGACAGGGTGGCGACCATCTTTGATGTCCAGACTATATTCTTCCGTCATTTCTGGTCGATTGTAATTGTTTTGCTCTGAAATATTGGCAAAAGCATTTAAACAATCCAATTGACTGATCAAATGTGCATTAAATTGAATTGGAGTGATGTAATCTGCCATTGAGAAAATCAATTCCTGAAACAGTTGACGTTCGAGTGTTAAAATCTTGTCTTCTGCACCTAATATTTTATGTTCGTATTCTTTGAGTTCTTCTGTGATGTAGCGTTCAGCATTGACTAGTGTCTGTTTTCTAATCCATTCTTCGGGAACTTTGTCTTTGTGTGTGTTTCTAACTTCAATGTAATAGCCAAAAACGTTGTTAAACGCTACTTTCAAACTGGTAATCCCCGTTCTTTCAGATTCGCGTTGTTGTAATTCTTCTAAATATGATTTTCCGGAATTTGAAAGTTTACGTAATTCGTCCAATTCGGCATGAAATCCATCCGCAATAACCTTTCCTTTTCCGACTTGAATCGCAGCATCCTCATCGAGTTGCGTGTTGATGAGTTCAACCAACTTTTCGCAAGGATTCAATCGGTCTACAATACTGAGTAAAGCCTCCGATTTTGTTTTCTTCAACAACTCCTGAATCGGTTTGATTTGCAGCATCGTTTTGCGTAACTGATTCACTTCTTTCGGGTTTACTTTTCCAACAGCTACTTTGGAAGCTAAACGTTCCAAATCATTTATATCTTTTAACCGTTGACCCAATTCAAATCGAACTTCTTCATGTTTTAAAAGCGCTTCGACAGCATCCAAACGCTTGTTGATTGGTGCCACTTCTTTCAACGGTAAAACGATCCAACGCTTCATCATTCGCCCGCCCATTGGTGTAACTGTTGCGTCTAATACATTTAATAGTGTTGATCCGCCTTCATTTTGAGAAGAGATTAGTTCTAAATTGCGTGTGGTAAAACGATCGAGCCAAACGTATTTGTCTTCTTCGATGCGCGCAATTTTTGTGATGTGTCCTAACTTGTCGTGTTGCGCTTCAGAAATGTAATGTAAAATCGAACCTGCAGCAATGATAGCCTCGTCAAGTTCTTCAACACCAAAACCTTTTAAGTTTTTTGTTTTAAAATGTTTGTTTAGGTTTTCACGGGCAAAATCTTCCTGAAAAACCCAATCTTCCAATTTGAATGAATGATATTGATTGCCAAATCGTTCGTTGTAAAGACTGCTTTTTTGTTTGGAAAAAATGATTTCGCTCGGATCAAAGCCTTGTAGCAATTTGTCGATATACTCAAAACCACCTTGCGCGAGCATAAATTCTCCCGTTGAAATATCCAAAAAGGAAATGCCGTGAATATTTTTCCCAAAATGAATAGCCGCAAGGAAGTTATTCTTTTTTTGTTCTAAAACTTGATCATTGAAAGAAACACCGGGCGTTACGAGTTCTGTAACTCCTCTTTTGACAATCGTTTTTGTCATTTTTGGATCTTCTAATTGATCGCAAATTGCAACCCGTTCACCCGCACGGACTAATTTTGGCAAATAAACATCAATTGAATGGTGTGGAAAACCAGCCAGTTCAATATGCGAAGCAGAACCATTTTTCCTTTTTGTTAGGATAATTCCTAAAATACGAGCAGCTTTTACTGCATCTTCACCGAACGTTTCATAAAAATCTCCAACGCGAAACAAAAGCAACGCACCCGGGTGTTTTGCCTTGATTTGATTGTATTGTTTCATCAAAGGAGTTTCGCTCGACTTTTTTTCTTTTGCTGTTTTCGCCAAAATGAATTTGTTTGTGTTACTTTGTAGACTGTAAAAATAGTAGCTTCGTTTCGGTCAACCAACATCGATTCGGATTCATTTATCAAATTTTATGAACAGAAAGTTAAAACTTTGGGAATTAAATCGTCCAACCGTCGAAGAATTTAAAGATAAGGAAAAATTCCCTATCATTTTAATTTTGGACAACATCCGAAGTTTATCCAACGTAGGCGCCTTTTTCAGAACCGCGGATGCATTCAACGTAAAGAAAATCTACCTCTGCGGAATCACAGCGCAACCGCCCCACCGTGAAATTCAAAAAACCGCCCTCGGCGCAACGGAATCGATAGAATGGGAACACGTGGAAGATGTTGTCGCCCTTATCAAATCACTCAAAAAGCAAAAAGTAAAAGTGTGTTCCATCGAGCAAGCGGAAAAAACAATCATGTTGAATGAATTTAAAGTGGACACTTCAGCTGAATACGCCTTGGTCTTTGGCAATGAAGTGGATGGTGTTCAGCAAGAGGTCATCAATCGCTCTCATCATATTTTGGAAGTTCCGCAGTTTGGAACGAAGCATAGTTTGAATGTTTCTGTTTGTGCGGGAGTTGTGCTTTGGGAGTTTGTGCGAGGGTATTGAAGGATGCATCCCTTCATTCCAATCGAACTAATTGTAATTTTTATTGCTATTTTGGTCGTAATTGATTATTTTCTAGTAGGATAGTTCGTTTTTGTAATTTTGTTATTTGTAAAGAATAAATATGTCTAAAAGTAGAAAGATAAACGTCAGCGAATCAACGATTACAGTGATTCATCAAAATGACACTGATTATATCAGTTTGACTGACATGACTACATCTTTTCGAGAAGGAAGTGGACTAATCGGAAAATGGATTACAAACAAAAACACATTAGAATATTTAGGGGTTTGGGAGAAAATTAACAATTCAGATTTTAATTACCCCGAATTCGGGGTAATTGGACAACAGGCGGGAACAAATAGGTTTGTAATGTCAGTTGGACAATGGATTGAGAGAACATATGCTGCTGGAATGATTGTTAAAGCTGGACGCTATGGAGGAACTTATGCCCACAAAGATATTGCTTTTCATTTTGCAATGTGGTTAAGTCCTGAGTTTCAAATTTACTTAATCAATGAATTCCAACGATTAAAAGATGATGAAAATAATCGTTTGAAATTAGAATGGAACTTACAACGAACTTTAGCCAAAGTAAATTATCAAATTCATACGGACGCTATAAGAGAAAATTTAATTCCGAGCGAAATCACAAAACAACAAGCGAGTTATGTTTATTCCTATGAAGCGGATTTATTGAATGTGGCACTATTCGGAATTACTGCCAAAGAGTGGCGCACAAATTACCCAGACAAGAAAGGAAACGTAAGAGATTATGCAACACTGGAACAGCTGGTTGTATTGAGCAATATGGAAAGTATCAATGCTTTACTGATCGAACAAGGATTATCACAAAAGGAACGACTTGTTCAACTTAACAAAGTTGCCATAACACAAATGAAATCTTTGCTTGAAAGTAAGGCAATTAAAAAGCTCAAATGAAGTAGATGGTGTTCAGCTAGAGGTGATCAATCGCTCTCACCATATTTTGGAAGTTCCGCAGCTTGGAACGAAGCACAGTTTGAATGTTTCTGTTTGTGCGGGAGTTGTGCTTTGGTAGTTTTTTAGGTAGTATTGAAGTGGTGTTTAGATTTAATTTGCTAAATTCACAGAAGAAATGATGTACATAAAAACATTAAAAATACTACCCATTTTTCTGCTGACAATTCTTAGTTGTAAAGCACAGGACAATCAAATCACAGATTTTATTCCTGAAGGATATACAGAGTTTGAAAAATATTTTGGCGACTTAAACAAAGATGGACAGGATGACTGTGTACTCTTAATCAAACAAACGGACACGAATAATATTGTTATAAATCGCTTTGATGAAAAGGTCGATAGAAATCGGCGTGGAATTATCGTATTATTTAAAAATGAAGAGGGTTATCAGCTCGCCGATAAAAATTACAATTGCTTTTCATCCGAAAATGAGGGTGGAGGAGTGTATTTTCCTCCTGAACTATCGATTGAGATTAAGAATAATAAGTTGTATGTCCAATACGGACACGGCCGATACGGACATTGGCAATATACTTTCCGATTTCAAAACTCAAACTTTGAATTAATTGGTTATGATTTGAGTAGCAATCGTGGACCAGTGACGGATAAGGAAACAAGTATTAACTTTTTGACAAAAAAGAAACTCGTCAAAGAGAATATTATTTATGATGCCGAACCTGGTAATGAGGTTTTTGAGGAAACTTGGAGTGCCGTTGAAATAGAAAATCTAATCAAGCTTTCTGAAATAAAAGACTTTGATGAATTGGAAATGTATAGGTTTTAAATAAAAATCTAACAATAACACTAGATAAATCCGAATGGTCCTACTTAAACTTATAAGTAGAGCGTTAAAACTAATTTTGAACAATCATACCGAAAGAAACACAAAGTGAATAGAATAGAAATAAAAACAAGTAACATTTTACTTCGAGAAATTATCGATAGTGATATTGAAAATATTTTCAAAGGTCTTTCAAACCCTCAAGTGATTGAGCATTACGGAATAAGTTTTGACACCCTAGAAGCGACAAAAGAACAGATGAAATGGTTTTCTGAATCTGAACAAAATTGGTGGGCAATATGCTCAATTGATAATACTACTTTTTATGGGGCAGGAGGGCTGAATAATATTTCTGACGAGCATAAAAAAGCAGAAATTGGACTTTGGCTACTTCCTGAGTTTTGGGGACAAGGAATAATGAAAGAAGTGATGCCTTTGATTTGTGATTATGGATTTGATAAACTAGGACTTCATCGAATTGAAGGGTTTGTTGAATCAGATAACGAGAATTGTAAAAAAGTGATGACGAAACTCGACTTTGAATACGAAGGGACGATGAAAGAATGTGAAATTAAAAATGACAAATTTATAAGTGTTGAAGTTTACGCTAAATTGAAGGATTGAATAAAAATCAGGTTCTTTTAAATCTGCCACTACTCAGGTATGAAAATCATCAATATAATTTAAACTTTACAAACAAAACTCAACAATTGAAATTCCCACACTCCATAACAAAAAAGATTGTATTTAGTCGTGAGACTTTTTCTGTTACCTCTGAAAGCTATATCCTTAATCAGATTGAGAATTACATGAAGCAGTTTGGTATGATGAAGAGTTTTAGAAGTAGCAATGAGCTTTTCTATATGAATATGGATCCAATGAAATCTTTTAAACGCAGAAGGGTCGTGCGTAATATATCTTTTAAAGTGGAAGTTACTGATTCAAGTGTGATTATCTCCATTGAATCAGGTTTTATCATCCCTTTTGTTATTTCAATGGTTTGTATATTCTACCATTTTTCGTTTTATTGCTTAACTTTTTTGTAAACAATATTGTTTACTTTTTAAATATTTTATACCTTTACATGAAATGATCAAATCATGTTACCGAGATTAAACAAAATTAAAGGAATACACCCTGGCGCCTTATTAAGGTGGGAATTAGATAATCGAAATCTAAAAGGTTCTGAATTAGCTTTAATTATTGGTGAACACAAACAAACTATAAGTGCTATCCTCAATAAAAGAAGAGATATTAACCCTAATCTTTCTATTAAATTGTCAAAAGTGTTTGGAACTGAGAAGGATTACTTTATGTTATTGCAAGCAAGTTATGACGTAAAAAAAATGGAGGAATCTGAAGAAGTCAACACACCCAATATCGAAAACATCAGGAAAGTACTTTTTTGGGATACTGATTTTAATAAAATTGATTGGAATAAAAATAAAAAAGCAATTATCAAAAGGATTCTGGAAAGGGGTAATGAAACTGAAATTAATGAAATCATTTCATTTTATGGAAGAAAAACTATTTCTAAAGTGATTCAATCAATTAAAAAGAGTTATCTGCCTTCTTTTGAGAAAAATGTTAGAGCCTACGATTTAATATAACAAAATGGAGTTGCACTTAAATACTGTTTCTAAATTGCTTTGGAGTTCTCTTAAGCGATTAATGTCAATGGAGGAGTTTGACCGTTTCAGAATTGTTGGTGGAACTTCTTTGAGTCTTCAATTAGGCCATAGAGAATCAATTGATATAGATTTATTCACAGACGCTGAATATGATAGTATCGACTTTTCTTTACTCGAAACAAAATTACTTGAAACGTTCTCTTACGTAGATATGCAAACAACTGATTTAGTAGGGATGGGCAAATGTTATTTTATTGGAAATAATGAAAATGACTTGGTGAAACTGGATTTGTTTTATACGGATCCTTTCGTTTTCCCTCATTTTATTGAACAAAACATAAGGTTTGCTAGTATTGAATCGGTTGCAGCAATGAAGCTTGAAATAATTGCTAATGGTGGTCGAAAAAAAGATTTTTGGGATATCCATGAACTATTAGAAATTTATACTTTAGATGAAATAATAGATTTTTACCTTAAAAGATATCCCTATGGTTATACTAAAGACGAACTATTAGTGAAAATAGTCGATTTCTCTGAGGCAGAGGACGATTTTACACCAAATTGCTACAAAGATAAAGTATGGGAATTAATAAAGTTAGATATTGAGAAAGTCTTAAAGAAATAGAGTTTCTTTGCTAAGACAATCTAACCTGCATTATTCTATGATCAATTTTTTAGTACCTAAATAACCACCACCTTCTAAGAGCCGCAAAAAATAAACCCCACTTTCCATTCCAGAAACATCTATTGTTGGGTTCGCTAAATCCCCTTTTTGAACAACCTCACCATTCAACCCAATAATCTCATATTTTGTTTTGTTTGATAATTTACTGTCCGAAAATTCGATGGTGATCTTGCTACTCGCTGGGTTTGGAAAGAGTTTAATCTGTCTAGGTTTAAGTATTTCCGAGTGAACAGATAAACTTTCACAATCTGGCGTACCATTGAGGTAAAAACAATTTCCGTCGTCGTAACACCTTAAGTTTACAGAAACAGGTTTGTCCATGGCATTTTCTTGACAATAGTCAAAATAGGCAAACGCATGCTTTACACTTCCGTAGTAAGAATAAAAAGTGTCGACAATAGTAGTATGTCCTTCGTAGCTGTATGCAAGCCATTTGTTCTCGCAACTATTTATTGTGGTTCGTCCTGTATCAAGTACTTCAACAAATCTATCCTCAGTGCAGGATTGATTGGTTAATATCCAGCTATCACCAGGCGAAGCTTTTAAATTCATCAGCGTGTCAAACTGATTTTGGGTCGTAAAAAATAATACACTATCTTCTTCATAAGTAAAAAAGGGAGGCGCTACGCTTGAATAACCAGAATCCCCAAAATTAGAATATTCGCTTAGAATCGAGACTTTAGAACATAACTTTCCATTTATGGTCGTGTCTTTTTCAACTTCATATTTTGTAAATCCTTCAATTCCAAAACCTGTATAATCGTAATGCCACACGGTACCAATATTTGCCCATGGAACTGTTTGGCTAAATCCACAAAAAGTGATTGAAGAAAGTAAAATTATATAAAGAGCGTTGAGTTTCATAAAATATTAATTGGTAGTGTTATACGAATATAAAAAAAAGGTTTGAGTAAGCCAAATGTACATTCTGTAAAAATCACTCCACTTCAAGCTTCTTAACATCCTTCAATTTAATCGCAAAAATACAGATGT
>JBBEBO010000152.1:0-17195 GCA_040882265.1 Brumimicrobium sp.
AATATATTTTATAATTTAGTAAACGGTAATGTCGCATTTGCAAGTTGAATCTTCCGGGGAGGATTTTTCTACAATTATTTTATTAAGTATCAAATTATTCTTAACTTCAGTATGAATTAAAGTCTCAACTTAAAATGAATAATCACTATAATCACCATCTAAAAAAGTACGCCAGAGAATTAAGAACAGAATCAATATCAAAAGCAGAAAAGTATCTATGGAAATCTGGACTTAAGAAAAAACATCTTGGTGTAGGTTTTAAACGTCAGCGACCAATTGATCGATTTATTGTTGATTTTTTCAGTGCTGAAATAAGACTAATAATAGAAGTTGATGGAAGTTCTCACTCCGCAAAAAGTGCTTATGACAGATATAGGCAAAATAGATTAGAATCTTTTGGCTATACTTTGATTCGATTTCAAGAGGGAGAAGTTTTACATCGTTATCCAGATGTAGAAAATGAAATTAGGAGAGTGATTCAGGTATTGAGGAGTAGGGTGCAGTGAATATGAATGAGTGTTGTAATGCTATTTTTACCTTATCCTGATGATTCCTCCCCCTGTGTCCCCCTCCAAAGGGGGAAGCGTGATCAATTGACATTTACTTATTTTAAATCAATTGAAAGCAGTCAAAAAAATGGTCTTTGTGAAAATTTTATTACTTGTTGAAGCAGTTTTCTATTTTTGTTTTCCACTTTAGAAGCGGCGAGGAGGAGGATAATCTACTCCTTCACAATCACAAAAATATCCTCATCGTCCTTTTTAAACATCTTTTCTTCACGCGCATAGCGCTCTAACGACTCCATGTTGTCGAGTTGGTCTAAAGTGGCTTTGGTTTTAAGGTATTTTTCTTTTATCTCTACTTTTTCTTGTTGGAGCTTATTGAGTTTAATCTCTTGTTTTGCAATTGTAAAAACATCGACATCATCTAGAAAAAGCATATACACCGCAAATACCACTAGGGTAAGTATGTATTTATTTCTGAGATGTCTTAAATGCTTAATCATACCGTAAAGATATGACTAAAAAAGTAGTGATTGAGACTAGGTAATGAAATGTTGTTAAGTTTTTGTTGTTAAAAAAAGCCCTCAAGAACACAACAGTATGGGCGTATTGCAATACGCCCATACTGTTGTGTTCTTGAGGGATCATTCTCTAAGAACTGCAGACTACCCTAAAAACGGATATCTATAATCCTTAGCTGGAACAAAAGTCTCTTTGATTGTTCGGGCAGAAACCCAACGCATCATGTTTAATTTTGCACCTGCTTTATCATTTGTACCTGAACCTCTAGCTCCACCAAATGGTTGTTGACCTACAACAGCACCTGTTGGTTTGTCATTGATGTAGAAGTTACCAGCACTGTGTTCTAACATTTTCAATGCTGTACTAATTGCATAACGGTCTTTTGAAATAATAGAACCTGTTAACGCATAATCTGATGTGTTATCAAGTAACTCTAATGTTTCTTCATATTTCTCACCATCGTAAAGGTAAATCGTAATTACAGGCCCGAAGATTTCTTCCACCATTGTTCTGAACTTTGGATTAGAAGTTAGAACTACTGTCGGTTCTATGAAATATCCTTTCGATTTGTCATAATTACCACCAATAACAATTTCGGCATCATCTTGCTCTTTACAGTAGTCGATGTATCCCGCAATTTTATCAAATGCTTTTTCGTCAATTACTGCGTTGATGAAGTTTGAAGTATCTTCTGGAGTCCCCATTTTAAATGAGCCCACTTGTTCAACAACACTCTCTTTAACTGCTGCCCACATATCTTTAGGGATGTAAGAACGCGATGCCGCAGAACATTTTTGTCCTTGGAATTCAAATGCTCCTCTCGCAATCGCCGTAGCAACAACAATTGGATCAGCTGTTTTGTGAACCATGATAAAGTCTTTACCACCTGTTTCACCAACAATTCTTGGATATGTTCTATATGTGTCGAGGTTTGCACCAATTTCTTTCCACAAGTGCTTAAATACACCTGTTGAACCTGTAAAGTGAAGTCCAGCAAAATCTCTGTGCTTGAATACAACATCTCCTGCATCAGGTCCGTCCACTGTCACCATATTTATAACTCCATCAGGAACACCCGCTTCTTTGAAAACTTCCATAACAACATTCGCTGAATAAACCTGCGTATCAGCTGGTTTCCACACAGCAACGTTTCCAAGCATAGCTGGAGCAGAAGGTAAATTACCTGCTATTGCAGTAAAGTTGAAAGGAGTAATTGCAAAAACGAATCCTTCTAAAGGCCTCCATTGCAGTCTATTCCAAAATCCTCTTGGTGATTCTGGTTGTTCAGTGTACAATTCTGACATGTACTGAACATTGAATCTAAAGAAATCAGCCAACTCACATGCCGCATCGATTTCTGTTTGATAAACATTTTTAGACTGCCCCAACATGGTAGCAGCATTTATTTTATCTCTGTAAGGACCAGCGACTAAATCTGCAGCTTTAAGGAAAATACTTGCGCGTTCTTCCCACGGCATTGCTGACCAATCTTTTTTAGCAGCAAGAGCAGCTTTGATAGCTTTCTCAACGTGTGATTTATCACCATAGTTAAAGTGACCTAATACTTTTTTGTGATCGTGCGGAGGATTCATTTCTCTTTTATCAGAAGTACGAATTTCCTCACCACCTATATACATTGGAACGTCAATAGGTTCCTGATTATACATTTCTTTATACTTTGCTAAAAGCGACTCTCTTTCTGGAGAACCTGGTTCGTATGAATTGATTGGTTCATTGATCGCTTTAGGTACTGTAAAATGTGCGTTTGCCATAAATTATTGTTGTTTTGTTTAATTCCCAACAAAAATAAGGATTCAAAAGGTGAATTCAAAGTTTACACAAAAGCATAATAAGCATTGAAACAGGAGAAAAATTAAAACCTACAATTATTGTTCTAAATCTAAGAGGAAATAGAGGTTTATAAAATTATTGACGAATTGTAAATCTTGTTAAAATGTTGGAATAGAAAATTTGTGAACCGTGCTTTCTAACTCATCGCAATGCATCGATTTTGTCAAGTTGAAGTTAATAATCAGGTTTAAAGCTTCATTTAAAAATAATCTAAGTCAAAACTTGATAAGTGATCAAACTTCCGAGATATGCCATGCCAGTAAAAATAAAGAACTGAAGGACAGCAACACTCCACTTTCCAGTTTCTTGTTTCACTACAGCAACGGTACTCATACATTGAAGTGCAAAGACATAAAAGATCAATAGTGAAAATGCTGTGGCGTAAGAAAATTTAATTGATTTAAGTCCTTTATTTCCTTCTATATCGCCTTCAACGCTGTAAATGGTAGCCATTGTACCGACAAAAACTTCTCTTGCAGCAAAAGACGCAACAACAGCAATACCAATTTTCCAATCGTAGCCAAGTGGTTTGATTGCTGGTTCAATTGTTTGACCGATAATTCCAAGATAGGAGTTTTCTAGTTTTTCACTACTCATTTTCAGTTCTATAGCTTCTATATTAGCATTATCAGATTCCATCTGTTGGGTGTATTTTTGTTCAATCTGATTCATTCGGTCACTAGGACCAAAGTAGGAGAGTACCCATAGAATAACTGATGCAATTAGAATTACTCTACCAGCTTGGAGTACAAAGATTCTTCCTTTATTAACCATGTTAGTAGCCGCATTTTTTAAACTTGGAACCTTGTAATTTGGAAGTTCTAAAATAAAACTATCATCGCTTTTTGTTTTTGAGAATTTGTGAATTAGAAAGGCAATAATTAAACTCGCAACAATTCCAAGTAGGTATAAACCCATCATAAAAAGTCCTTGAACACTTATGAATCCAGAAATGTATTCACGTGGAGCAATAAATGAAACCAAAAAGACATAGACAGGAAGTCTCGCAGAACAACTCATTAAAGGAGTGATAAAAATAGTGATGAATCGTTCTTTTTTGTTTTCAATTGAACGAGCCGCCATAATTGCTGGAATTGCACACGCAAAACCACCAACGAGAGGTACTATTGATTTACCATTCATTCCAAAACGACGAAGTAACCCATCTGTCATAAAACTAACCCTAGACAAATAGCCTGTATCTTCAAGAATTGCTATTAATCCAAAGAGAATCATAATTTGAGGTACAAACACAAGAACTCCTGCGAGTCCAGCGAAAATACCATCAGAGATAAAATCAGCAAATGCTCCTTCGGGGAGTAAGTTTGCTACCCATTCACCTAACAGCACAACACCTTCATTAATGGTGTCCATCGGGTAGGCTGCAAATGTAAATATCGCCTGAAAAATGATGAAAAAAGTTCCTAAAAATATTAGAAGTCCCCAAAAAGGATGCGTTACAAAACGATCAATTTTATCTGTAGAAGTTTTTTTATCAGTAGTATCCGATCTTTCTATAAAGCTTTCTGTAACTTTATTTATTCGCTCTACACGCTCATTGATCTCTAAAATCTCCTCTTTTAATGGGTGATATTGATTTTTTTCAAAAATGGAATTTAACTCAGCTGCTTTTTCTTCTTTTAGGTGCTGATTTCCTTGGTTGATCAGCTTAAACTGCATGTAAGGAGAGGTTGTTTCGAAAAAATCCTTTGTTTCAGCTAGTACTTCTTGATACTTTTCTGATTTAAAGTTAAATTCTTGAGCAACTGATGAATGTTCTCCAACTATTCTAATTAACTCATCTATACCTGTTCCTCTTCTAGCACTTACTCCAATCACAGGTACGTCAAAATAAGTTGAAATATCATCTAAGTTTATGATATTACCATCCTTTTCTGAGATATCCATCATGTTTATAGCCAAAACTGTTGGAATTCCTAGATCAATAACTTGAGATGCAAAAAATAGGTTGCGAGCTAAATTAGTTCCATCTGCTACAAATACAATAATATCGGGAAATGACTTGGAGTTCGGGTTGAGGAGAATATCCTGAACTACTTTTTCATCGTCATTTTTTGAAGATAAACTGTAAGTTCCAGGCAAGTCAATAATTTCACAACTTTCGCCATTGCCTAATTTGATTTTACCTGAGCGTTTATCTACAGTTACTCCAGGATAATTTCCGACACGCTGTTTTAACCCTGTAAGTCGATTAAATAAAGATGTTTTTCCTGAGTTCGGATTTCCAACAAGTGCTATTTTTAAACTTTTCTTCATGATGAGGTGCAAAAATGCCAAAAAATTGTGGTTTAGTTTATACCTTTAGTGCGGTATTTTATGCTTAAAACTTAAATGTAATTTTTATGTCACTTGATCAAACAAAAATTTATGATTGTGTAATAATTGGAGGAGGACAAAGCGCTCTTGCTTGTGCTTATTTTATGAGAAGATCTGAACTGAACTATGTGATTTTAGATAAAAATACTTCTTGTGGTGGTGCTTGGAGTTATACATGGGACTCATTACATTTATTCTCACCTGCAAAATTCAACTTACTTCCTGGTTGGCCAATGCCCGATACGGATGAAAAATATCCAACTCGTGATGAAATGATTGCTTATTTGTGTCAATACGAAAAGCGCTATGGCTTCCCTGTTTTTCGTGATGTTAATGTCATTTCTACAAGAAAAAGTGGTGATTTTTTTGAATTGGAGACTTCCAAAGGAATTGTCAGGTGTAAGGCTATTATTTCAGCTACAGGTACTTATGAAAAACCCTTTATTCCTGTTATTCCTGGGTTAGACAACTTCAACGGAGAGCAAATCCATTCCTCAAAATATAAAAACCAAAAACCTTTTGAAGGTAAAAAAGTTCTAGTTGTAGGTGGAGGAAACTCAGGCGCTCAAATTCTTGCAGATCTAGATAAAGTAGCTACTTGTTTTTGGGGTGTTAAAAGTGAACCTGAATTTTTACCTCCAAATGTGGATGGAAGTGTACTTTTTGATTCAGCAACAAAAATTTATCAGAATAAAAAAGAAGGAAAGAAACTAGATACTGAAGTAATCAACCTCGGAAACATAGTTAGGACTCCTCAAGTAAAAAAAGCTGAGAGTGAAGGTGTCTATAAGTATTTTCATTTTATTGAATCATTTACAGAAAATGGTGTTGTTTGGACTGATGGCACTGAACAAGAGTTGGATTCTATTGTTTGGTGTACTGGATTTGGTTACGCAACTCAACATTTAGAACCTACGGTTATACCTGATAGTAAAGGCAAACTTAAAGTTGAAGGAAACCACTCTTTAGATGTAGATGGTTTATGGCTTGTTGGCTACGGGGGCTGGACTGGATTTGCTTCAGCTACTGTGATTGGTGTTGGTAGAACAGCAAAATCAACGGTAAAAGAATGTGTTCGCTTTGTTGAATCATTATAAAAAGAAGTTTTGCATTGAGCCGCTGATAAGTCGAAACATCTAGAAACAATTGATTAAATTCGCATTGTATTAAAGAAAACTAAGTTGATGAAAAAAATAGTGTCCATAATTGGTGCGCGTCCCCAAATAATTAAATCAGTGGCAATTAGTCGTGCTGTTCGAACCAGATTTAATAATGAACTTGAAGAAATCGTAGTACACACTGGTCAGCATTATGATAAAAATATGTCTGAAGTTTTTTTTGAGGAGCTTGGAATTCCTAAACCGCTTTACAATCTTAATGTAGGCTCTGATACACATGCAAAACAAACAGCTCAAATGTTAATTGGAATCGAAGAAATTCTGGTTAAAGAAGAACCTGACGCATTAGTGGTTTATGGTGACACGAATTCAACTATAGCTGGAGCTACAGCAGCAGCGAAATTAAATATTCCAGTGGTTCACATTGAGGCTGGATTACGTAGCTACAACAAGTCAATGCCTGAAGAAGTTAATCGTGTTGTTTGTGATCATTTGTCAACATTGTTGTTTTCTCCAACTTCGTCAGGTTTTAAAAATTTAGTCAAAGAAGGATTTAGTGAGGAGAGCGCAAAACCTATTTCTGCTGATAATCCAAAAATTTATCACTGTGGCGACATTATGTACGATAATAGTTTGTCTTTTTCAGCATTAGCAAATGAAAAAAATACTGTGCTTGAAGAGCAAGACTTATTGGGAAAGGAATTTTATTTATGCACAATTCACAGAGGAAATAACACAGATTCAAAAGAAAATTTAAACGCTATTTTTGATGCTTTACTTGAAATTGTAACTACAAATGAAAGCATAGAAATTGTTTTGCCACTTCATCCTCGAACAAAAAACTGTATGCACGATCATTTATCTGATGAATTTAATGCTCAGATAGAGAAACATGAAAGAATAAAGATCATCCCACCAGTTTCGTTTTTAAATATTATAGCACTGGAGCAAAACTGTAAACTGGTAATCACGGATAGTGGAGGTCTACAAAAGGAAGCATTTTTCTTTAAAAAACCATGTGTTATATTACGTCCAGAAACTGAATGGAAAGAAATCGTAGAAAATGGTAATGCTATTATAGCTAATGCCGATAAAGAAAAAATTGTAAGTGCTGTCAATCATCTTTCAAACAAAACAGATTTTACCTACCCCGATTTTTACGGAGATGGAAAAGCAGCTGAATTTATATGTTCTGAAATCATAGATAAATTATAAAATGTTACTAATTTTTGTAGATGAAGTATCCAAACGTTTAAACTATACTTTAAAAGTAATGTTTGAAGCCCGAGGTATTGAATTTTCTATAACGAATGATGTATTGTACTTCAAGAATTCAGAAGAACTGAAAATAGTCTATTCTGAAATACCTTTTGAGGAAGATTATTTAACATTTTCTCCTGCTGACCTATTATTTGAAGAAGATATAAAACCACAAAGTGTTGGTAAGGCTATTTGGTGTGATGAAGAAGTTCTTTCTTTTAACGGTAAGCCAGATGTTTTAGCAAGTATTTTTTTCGTTTTATCTATGTACGATGAATACACAAGTGAATCTGAGGATAAACATGGTCGCTTTGAAGTAAAAAAAAGTGTATTATATCGTTATGAATGGCTAGAAACCCTTGTTGTAGAGCGATGGACTTTGAGTTTTTTAAAGTTTATCGAAGAATTTTACAATACTCAAATCAAGTGTGAAACAATACCGTTTAAAATTATTCCAACGTTTGATATTGATAATACTTACGCTTATAAACTAAAATCAGGGTGGAGAAGATGGTTGAGCCAAACGAAAGATTACACTCTCATCAATAAGACTAGAATTAAAGAAAGGAAAAGTGTTTTAAAAAACACCTCGAAAGATCCGTATGATACTTTTAATTACATTATAGATATTTCAAATAGAGGGTTTGAGGTGAAAGTTTTTTGGTTATTGGGTGATTACGCTCTATACGATAGAAACATCAGTCATAATAATTTGGAGCATCAACAGTTGATAAAAAAAATGGGTGATTTTGTTGATGTTGGACTTCACCCTTCGTATAAGTCAAATGAAGCCCCTTCTCAGTTGAATACTGAAAAATTGAGATTAGAGAATATACTCGAAAAAGAGGTCGATTTTTCACGTCAACATTTTTTAAAAGTAAAACTTCCTTCAACATATTTACAACTCATTAAAGAAGGATTTAAAGATGATTATTCACTTGGGTTTGCAGATCATATTGGTTTTAGAGCAGGAATTTCGCGTCCGTTTAAATGGTTTAATTTGAAAGCAAATTTAGAAACAACTTTAACCTTACACCCATTTGCCTATATGGATGGAACATTGTGTGAATACAATAACTTAACAATTGATGAAGCTAAAAATAAAGTCTCAATTTTAATAAAAGAAATTCAAAAATATGGAGGTGACTTGATATCAATTTGGCACAATGAAACCATTGGTGATTACGGAAAATGGAAAGGGTGGGTCTCAGTTTTAGAACATACGTTAGATTCTAACTCTGCTTGAAATGAAAAAAACTGTTGTTATAAATTCTGACTTCAAATGCGTAAACTATGATAACTCTGCTTGTTTTTTAGGAAGTTGTTTCTCTGAGCACCTATTTCGAAAAATGAAAAAGACTGGATTTAAAGCAAATGCAAATCCTTTTGGTGTTATTTTTAATCCGTTGAGCATTTCAGATTTTTTGTTTAATTTGAATGGAAACTGGAAAGAGAGTATTGTTAAACGCTCCGATTTATTTTTCTCATGGAAGGCAAACAGTAACGTGTATGGTGAATCAGCTGAAAAACTGAATCAAACATTAGAAAAACTAAGCGTGAACTTCAAAGAAGACCTTTCAAAATCGAGCGTTTTATTTATCACTTTTGGTACTGCTTGGATCTATCGTCTAAAAGAATCAAATGAGGTTGTAGCAAATTGTCATAAATTTCCTGCAAGTAGCTTTACTAAAGAGCTTTTGAGTATTGAGGAAATTACTAAAGAATGGAATTTGTTGCTAAAAAAGATGAGTAAAGATTACCCTAATCTAAAAATAGTTTTTACGTTGAGTCCAGTTAGACATATCAAAGATGGATTAATTGAAAACGCGAGAAGCAAAGCCATTTTACTTGAAAGTATTCATCAAGTCATTGATAACAATTCTCAGGCATTTTATTTTCCAGCGTTTGAAATTATAATGGATGAATTTAGGGATTATGGTTTTTACGGTAAAGATGGTATTCATCCCAACGAGATTGCTATAGATGAAATTTGGGAACGTTTCAAATTGACTTTTATGAGTTTAGAAACCCAAAGGATCATAATTGAGTTTTTGAAAATAAGAAATGCTTTTGAACACAAACTCATACATCCAAATTCAGTTGATTCAAAACAATTTATAAAGGAAAGAGAAAGTAAATTAGCCGATTTCATCAAAAAAAATCCAAATGTGATAAGTGATTTTTTAGAGTTAAACAATGGTTGAAGGGCAAAAGTATTTAAATTTAAAACCATTATTTTGGTTGATTTAATAAAACCAAAGGTTCTATTGCTACGGGATAAGTCCAGAGAATTCGGGATCAACCCGTGGTCAAAGAAGAATGAAGTAAATCTTATTTTGGCGCGTATTTTTGATCCAAAAATTGTGACAAAATATGCTCTTTTGAAGATTTGATTTTTTAAATGTGTTTGCTTTGCTCAGCCAGTTATATCCAAAGATTAAGATAATACTTCTATTTTTGTAAAATCAGCGTTAAAACAACAAACAAAATGGACAATCGATTAAAAGCTTTCGAACGATTACTTAATATAATGGATGATTTGCGTGAAAAATGTCCTTGGGATAAAAAACAAACACTTGAATCATTACGTCATTTAACAATAGAAGAAACGTATGAGTTGGCAGATGCAATTCTAGATAACGATTTGGAAGAATTAAAAGGTGAAATTGGCGACCTGATGTTACACATGGTTTTCTACAGTAAAATTGCGAGTGAAAAAGGTGCATTTGATATTACAGATGCGTTGAATGGAATTTGTGATAAACTGGTTCATAGACACCCACACATTTATGGTGATGTAGAAGCAAATGATGAAGAAACGGTTAAAGCAAATTGGGAAAAATTAAAGCTAAAAGAAGGAAAGACTTCTGTATTACAAGGAGTTCCGAAATCTTTACCAGCGCTTGTAAAAGCATCAAGAATTCAAGAAAAAGTCAAAGGGATTGGATTTGATTGGGATGAAGAAACTCAAGTGTTAGATAAAGTAAATGAAGAATTAGCTGAACTAAAAGTAGAGGTAGACAATAAAACCGACAAAGTTGAAGAAGAGTTTGGAGATGTACTATTTTCAATGATTAACTATGCGCGTTTCATTGGAATTAACCCTGAGACAGCATTGGAACGAACAAATAAAAAATTTATTCGTCGTTTTCAATCAATGGAAGAAGCGTTAAAAAGATCTGGAAAACAGTTCTCTGAGATGAATTTGAACGAAATGGATGTTTTTTGGGAACAAGCCAAAAAAGAAGTAGGTTAAATTTTGATGTCCGATAAATCAATAAAATCTACTTTTTAACATTTTACGAGTTCATTAGCGAAAAAAAATTATTATCTATGTGGCAAATTTCACTATTAAACAAGAAGCTTTGAAAAATCAACTCGTATTATTAGTTTCAATTTTGTTTGTTACTATTTCTGCAATTGCACAAGATTATACCGTTAGAGGTTTTGTATATGACGAAGAAAATGGAGAACCATTAAGCTTTGTAAAGGTTTTGTTGAAAAAGAAAGATGCTCCTGAAAATGCCGAAGTTACTGGCGCTACAACTGATATGGACGGTCTATTCCAATTTCCAAAATTAAAAGCGGGAGATTATGTACTAGAGCTACGCAGTATGGAACATGAAGTCCTAGTTGATGAAGTTAATGTAGGTGAAAGAACCATTTTAACTTTAAGGTATGAATTATCTACGAAAGATGATGTAAAAGATATTGAAGGAGTTGATGTTTTTGCTGATGACAGATCTAAACGGAATAATGTTGAAATGTCTGTGAATAAGCTCGACCAAAAAGGATTGGAACGCTTACCTAGTTTTGGTGCTGAAAATGATGTTATCTCAGCTTTTGCTGTAACACCAGGTGTGGTAAGCACAGGCGATCAAGGTGGTCAGCTTTATGTTCGTGGCGGAACTCCAATTCAAAATAAAATATTACTCGATGGAATGACTATTTACAATCCATTTCACTCAATTGGGTTTTTCTCGGTATTTGAAACTGAACTTGTTAAAAGTGCAGATATTTATACAGGAGGATTTTCTGCAGAATACGGTGGCCGTATCGCTTCAATTATGGATATTACATACCGTGATGGTAATATGAAGAATTTTGGAGGAAAAGTTTCTGTTTCGCCGTTTATGGGTAAAGCAGTATTAGAAGGGCCTTTGTTTAGAGCAAAAGAAGGCTCTGGGAATGGAGGCTCTTTTATTTTTTCAGCTAAACATTCTTTACTGGATTATACTTCAAGAGACATTTATCCTTACGCAAATGATGGAGATGGTTTACCATTTACCTTTACTGACATTTATGGTAAAACAACTATTAAGAGTAGTGAAGGAAGTAAATTCTCAGCGTTTGGTTTTAGCAATAATGACGCTGTAAATTATACTAATATTGCTGATTTAAACTGGAAGTCTTATGGTGGAGGATTAAATTTCACTTTAGTTCCTAGTTCAAACCCAGTGATAATAAAAGGGCACTTAAACGCTTCGAATTATGAAATCTTTTTTCAAGAAGAAAATGGCTCAGCTCCCAGAACGAGTTCAATTGGTGGATTTGACTTAGGTTTCGACTTTACATACTTCCTGAAAAACCAATCTGAAATCACTTACGGGATTAATATTGGTGGTTTTTCAACAGACTTTAGAACTGTGAATGAACTTGATCGAGTGATCCAAAGAAAAAATTATAATACAGAACTTAGTGGGTATATTAATTATCGATTAGTAAAGGGATTATGGGTGATTAACCCTGGATTTAGAGTGCAATCATACCCTTCTGTTCCCGAAATCGTTCCAGAACCCAAATTGGCAATCAAATTTAATGCTTCAGAAAACTTAAGGTTTAAATACTCTGGGGGATATTACTCTCAAAACTTCACATCTGCAGCTTCAGACCGTGACGTAGTAACATTGTTTTACGGTTTTCTAGGTGCACCTAGCGATGTTCAATCTACTTTTACACAACCCGACGGTACTCAAACTGATCCAAAAAATGGAATCCAAACTTCATGGCACAATATTATTGGATTAGAATATGACTTTACAAATCATTTTTCTTTAAATCTTGAAGGTTATTATAAGTATTTTCCCAAGTTGACAAATATCAACTTGAATAAATTGTATGAAGACGATGCAGAGTTTAGTGATGTTGATGATGTTTATAAAAAAGATTTTTTAGTTGAGTCAGGTTACGCGATGGGTGTAGATGTTCTGTTAAAATACAGCAAAAATCGTATTTATTTGTGGGGTGTATATTCTTTAGGGAAAACAGAACGCTGGGATGGATTTAACTACTATGCACCAGTATTCGATAGAAGACATAACATTAACTTAGTAGCGAGTTATACTTTCTTAAAGGATAGAAGTCTTGAGTTAAACCTACGTTGGAACTATGGTTCTGGCTTACCATTTACACCAACAGAGGGTTATTATCAAGGGGAAAACTTTGGTGACGGTGTTACAACCGATTATACAACATCAAATACAAATGAACTCAGCTTTTTGTTAGGAGACTTAAATAGCGCACGTCTTCCGACTTACCATCGTTTTGATGTAACTATAAAGAAAAGATTTGAGTTTAAAAATAAAAACCTATTAGAGTTGACATTAGGTGTGACAAATATCTATGACAGAGAAAATATTTTTTACGTGAACCGTGTTACAAATGATAAAATTTATCAATTGCCAGTACTTCCAAGTGTAGGACTCAGCTTTAAGTTTTAGTCTTTAGAGTAATTGATTGGATTTGTAATATCACATTGACGACAACGTTATATATTATGTAAGGTATCGATTATGTGGCATCACCTCAAATATTTGTTTGCGTTTGCTCTTCCCTTGGGAATATTAATTTCTTTCTCTCAGGAAGGATGGTGGTTTTATCATCCTGTATTGTTTAGTTTTATTATCGTTCCCATCTTAGATGCCGTTATTCCTAAAGATGAATCAAATATTAGTAATCTTAACGAGGGAAAGCTTAGAAAATCATATTGGTTTCGAATCTTATTGTATTTAATCGTACCAGTTCATTTTTATGTGTTATACCAATTCGCGACATTGGAGTTCAATCAACTTTCAAGCTTTGAAGTTGTTGGCGCAATAACTGCAGCTGGAATGAGTTGTGGTGTATTAGGAATTAATGTTGGACACGAACTTGGACACAAAAATCATGGATTTGATAAGTTTATGGCACATTTACTATTGATGTCATCGCTCTATATGCATTTTTATATAGAACATAATTATGGTCACCACAACAGAGTAGCAACAAAAGAAGATCCTGCAACTGCTCGAAAAGGGGAGTGGCTTTATGCTTTTTGGTTTAGATCCATTATCGGTAGTTATTTCTCCGCTTGGGAAATTCAATTAAAACTCCTCAATAACAAAAGCTTTTTCTCGTGGAAAAATAATATGCTTATTTATCACATCGTCCAACCACTTTTTGTCTTATCAATTGCATATTTTTTTGGTCTTTCTGCCATGTTGTATTTTTTAGTTGTAGCTGTGTTTGGTGTACTACTTCTTGAAACAGTAAACTATATTGAACATTATGGTTTGATGCGAAAAAAGAAAGGTAGCTCATACGAACGTACTACTTTTGAACATTCCTGGAATTCAGATCACGTTTTTGGAAGAATAGTGCTTTTCGATTTATCGCGTCACTCCGACCATCACTATAAATCAACTAGACCTTATCAAATTTTGCGTCATCATGACAAAAGTCCTCAATTACCTGGAGGATATCCCGCAATGATGTTACTTTCAATGGTTCCGCCTTTGTGGTTTTATGTTGTTGATAAACGACTGAATAACAACATGAAACAGACTTGTTAACATTAAGAAACATAAGTTTAATCTAAATTACATTGCTTACTTATTATTGTAACGTAGTTTTGTATTCAAACTCATAATTCATAATGCTTAATGGTTAAAATCTACTTTTTATTCTTTACACTTAGTGCGTTTGGAAACCTTTTTAGCCAAGTATCAGGCTGTTTTGAGATTCAAAGTATACTGGTCGATGCATGCGGAACTCCTGAAGGTGAGAATGAAATGGTGCGTTTTGAAGTTGGTTCAAATAGCCTCAATACAAATGATTTAGTTGCTACATGGTCAAACAATACATTTCAAGGAATTTGTCAAAATGGAACCACTCAAAATACGGTGGCTTACATGAACTCCACAATTCAATCCTGTGGATATTTTTTAGAGCCTGATGCTGGACTTTTACCAGCTAACTCCAAAGTTTTATTTATCACAAGTTCAGATTTTGATGCAACTTCACATTCCTACGCAGGCTTAGAAGATACAATTCATGTTATATTTCAATGTGCTGGAAATACCCAAGGTCATTTTGCGAATTGGACAAATGGATGCGACCCATCAACTGGAGATAGAACTACAACAATCGATTTTGGGAATGGCTGTTCTCAAACTGTTACATACAATAAATGCGATTTATTGAATCAATCTGGAGGTGTTGGCGGAAGCTCCGCAAATAGAGATGGAGCTAGAGTTGATTTTGATAGCAATGGTGATCCTTCCTATGCAAATGAAGGTTGTGTTATTCCATTTAGTTCTGTTGATGTCGAAGCTGAACTATTACTGAATGATGGAGAGTTATGCCCTGGTGAAACCATAAATTTAACTGGAGACGTAATCAATTCTAGTTATTTCCAATGGACTTCTTCAAATGGAACTTTTTTAGATAGTGAAATTTTAATGACTGAATATACAGATAATTCGAGTTCAGCGGGAAGCTATTATATTTACCTATCAGCAGAAAATGGCTGTAATGAAGGTATTAGCGATTCAATACTTATTACTGTCCTTGATTCGCCAAACGTGTCTCTTGATTCTACTATTTTATCGATGGATAGTTGTAATATTAACGAGGTTTTATTAGAAGCAAGTGGTGCCAATCAATATGAATGGAGTAACGGCGAATCTGGTGCTTCAATTGTTGTAAGCAGTTCAGGTGAATATATTGTTGTTGGTGAAAATGAATGTGGTTCAGATCAAGCTGAAATGTATGTAGATTTAGACATCGATTGCGAAGACACTTTACCTGATCCAGAAGAAGAATTTCTGGAAGACTTTACGATTAAAATTCCAAATGTTTTTACTCCAAATAAAGACGGAAGCAATGATTATTTCGGTGTTTGGACGAATTTAGAAGTGGAGATTGAATACGTATTACTCAATCGTTGGGGTAATGTGATGAAAGAAGGAGTAATTCAAAGTTCTTCAGCTAACTTCAACGAGTTTTGGAATGGACAGGTTAGGGGTCAAAAAGCAGGTGATGGAACCTATTTTTATAAAATAAACGTAACTATCAATCAATCCAATCAAAAAGAATATCAAGGGTATTTTCAGCTCGTAAGATGACTTTGATTTAGTGTCATCAGACCTATCATACAAAATCATAAACTTTAGCTCGTGCGAGATTGCCTCCTCGTGCGAGATTTCATCTCCCTGCTCGTGTGAGATTTCCTGTCCGGCGCCAGACGGGCATCTCGTTCGCAGGGCATTCTTTAGCACAATCACATTTCAAACAGATAAATGCATAAAACTTCAACTATTAAAGACACAATCAACTTAATTTCTTCCAATTCGTTGTTTTCTTCTTATTTTTTGACTATCTTATAAAAAAACAAATAATGTCAGACAGCGTAAAAATTATAGGTACGGGAGCCTATATTCCGGGAAATACAACAACGAATGAATCCTTTATTAAAAATCGATTTTTTAATATTGATGGTGCAGAAATTAAGGAATCAAACACTGAGATTATCGAAAAATTCAAGGCAATAACTGGTATAAAAGAAAGAAAGTACGCTGATCCAAAACTAGTGACTTCAGATATGGCTTATTTCGCCGCTAATGTTGCGATAAAAGATGCTGGAGTTAGTCCAGAAGAAATTGATTATATCGTTGTTGCCCATAATTATGGAGATGTGAAACACGATTCCATACAAAGTGACATGGTGCCAAGTTTGGCTTCACGTGTTAAACATTTATTACAAATTGAAAACGCTAATTGTGTGGCTTACGACATCTTGTTTGGTTGCCCAGGTTGGTTAGAAGCGATGATTCAAATGAATGCTTATATCAAAGCAGGAATGGCAAAAACATGTCTGGTGATTGGAGCAGAAGGACTTTCTAGGGTGATTGACCAACATGATAGAGACTCGATGATTTATAGCGATGGAGCAGGAGCAACAGTTTTGCAAAAATCAGAAACAGACGGAGGAATAATTGCACATGCAACAGAAACACACACCAAAGAAGAGGCGCACTTTATTCACTTCGATAAAAGTTACCAGAAGTTGGAGAATAGCGCACGTCATTATATTAAAATGTACGGAAGAAAAGTTTATAATTTTGCACTAAAAAATGTGCCACTTGCCATGAAATCTTGCTTAGATAAAAGTGGTGTATCTATTGATCAGATCAAAAAAATATTCATCCATCAGGCAAACGAGAAAATGGATGAAGCCATTTGTGAACGTTTCTACAAGCTTCACGATCGGGAAGTCCCCAAAAACATAATGCCTATGAGTATCGGAGAGCTCGGAAATAGTAGTGTTGCAACAATCCCGACATTA
>JBBEBO010000153.1:0-2611 GCA_040882265.1 Brumimicrobium sp.
TTTTGAGTGTTCGTTAGCACGAACAGCCAAGTCTCATAATCCTAATATGCGGTTAGGGCCAAATATTTAGTCTACCTAAATAAAAAAGTATGAGTTTGCCCTACTGAATCGTTGATATACTGTTTTGAACAACCCCAGACTCTAAAACATTCGTCACTAAAAGCCTAACAAGGCTTGACGTAACTAGTCACTAGACACTAAACCGTCGTTTTCAACAAACTTCTTAAAATCATTTGCATACTTCAACGATTGTTTTTTGAACGACCCTCTAATAAAAAAAGCCAAAAACCTCATAAACCCCTTGAATTCAAAGTATTGATGCGTTGTGTACAATGTTTTTTGATTGTCAATTTTTTCAAAACGGTTGTCAACTTCATTGTAAACACCATTCACTTCGTAACTCACTAAATATTGTTTAGGAAGTTCGCGCTTTAAAACAGTTTCGATCATTTCCATGTTTCGTTTTCCCATTTTAAAATTGAACTTCGTTTTCGCACCTTCCTGTCCTTGCTTTCCTTCAATATTTTCAAATGACTCAAGCCCTTTCATCCAACTTGAATAATTGTCTTGGTTGTCAAATTTTTCAATCACCTCTTTTATTGGCCTGTCTATGTCTACTTCTACTGTAAATTTCATATCTAATAAGTTCTTCCTTCTACAACTTTATCATATTCAATATCATTAGGTTCCCAAAGCTGAATTTTATTTCCTTCAGCGTCTAATATATGTACAAATTTACCGTAATCAAAAGCTTCGATTTCATCCAAAACTGTTACACCTTCTTTCTTTAAAACTTTTATCAATTCTTCAAGATCTTCTACACGAAAATTCATCATAAAATCTTTTTCTGAAGGACTAAAAAAATCACTATCTCCAGCGAATGGACTCCATTGCGTAAATCCTTTTTCATTGGGATTATCTGATTTCCTCCACTCGAAGTTCGTTCCGTAAGCATCCGTTTTTAATCCCAAATGGTTTTTGTACCAGTCTTTCATTTTATTAGGGTCCTCACATTTAAAAAAAACGCCACCAATTCCTGTTACTCTTTTTTTCATGATTCTGCTTTTGGCAATTATAAGGAAATATTATAAAAAATGTCACTATTGTCCGAGGTAAATCGAGACATCTAGTTTCATTACAAGCGTTGTGTTTTTTTGTAATCTACTCATAACAAACCAATAACTATGTGTCAAAATCTAAGTCTGCTTTACTCTAAGAAGATTTCTCTTACCCTAAATCCTATCCATGTAACCTCGTTGGAAGCTGGATTTTTTCTTAACTTACCTTGCTCTAAGCATACGCCAATTGCCATGATAGAACGTACTGGCAAAATGACATCCTCAGGTTTGTCACCATTCAATTTTTCGTGATTATCACTTTAGAAAAGTTATTTACAATTTCTTTCAAATTATCCTCTTTAAAATGCCAATAACCACAGAAAAACACCAATTATTAACAGAAAAATTAAGAGCATCCAACTCGATACCTTCCAAAAATCTTTTCGAAATTTTGAATCATCATTTTTGTAGTATGGATCATTCGAATAAAAAAGTATGAAAAAGATGTAAAAAAGACCATAAAATAGCGATACAATTAATAAAGCAGCAATAAAAACACCTAAAATATCAGCCGCTAAAGTAAATGCTAATAGTTCAGCTATTGTTGCCCAGATCACTAAACCTAAAACAAAACTAATGACTGAAAAAGGAACCATTAATAAAAGAATAATCAATAAAAACAACGCTAATGGAAACCTCCTTTTTTCAGGGACTTCAGGTTGTTTATTATTGTTTTCAATTTTATTTTCCGTATTGTAAGTTTTTTTGGTTTCAACAATTTGAATACTGGTTTTTCTTGATTTGTCAATATTCGGTTCAAGAACCGTATCAATAGTTTTTGAACGTCTCGTTTCTACTTCTACTTGAGTAGGTGAATTCGTTTTATTTTTTACTATTTTATTTAATGGTGATAATTGAATTTCTTGATTCTGAGAAGCTTCTGAACTATCGGATAACTTTGTGTTTTCATACGATTTATCTGAGGAATTTTTATCAATCGATTTGTTCCAGCTAATGTGATACCCTTTCTTATGAACTCTTTTAGAAACAGTACAGCTAAAAAGTAGCAAAGAAGTAAGTAGGAATATTAAATATCTCATTGTACAATTATTTTTCTAATAGTTTCTCTCATACACTCTTTGCTCATTCTCTTCTAAGTAAATGGTATCGTGGAATATTTCCGTTGTTCTCGAACGGGTGACTTCCCAACAGTAGTATCTTCTTCCCATTGGTATATGAGAAAAATGTGAATGCTCGAAAAAATAACAACCATCTCCTTCTTTTATTGGACTTCCTTTACCATAATTGTAAAATCCTACATCACTTCCTTCATGAAAAAGTTTAAAATTACCCCGCCCCTTCACAATTGACATTTTCCCTTGGTAAGTTTACATGACCACAAGTTAAATAATCGAAATTAACTAAATTACTTTCCTTATGATTAAGATAGTGCTGAACAACCTCTCCATAACAAATATTATCCGGCTGACTAACTCCAAGTACATACTTTCTGTTATTATTCATTTTTAAATTAAACGAAGCCTGTCCATTGG
>JBBEBO010000154.1:0-17006 GCA_040882265.1 Brumimicrobium sp.
TTAGCGCCCATTGCGGTTAAAAACTTACTGGTAAAGTATCCGATACGCAATATAATTTTTCACTTTTTGGCACCTTGGAAGGAGTTGTGTCTTCTTGATGATTTTTATTACCAGTACAATTTAATTAGTCAAATAGTAGTAAGTTTGTATCATCTTTTATAGATGATTACGAAATGGAAGAAAAATCAGTTCAACATAAAGTTTTTGTTGTCATTCCTGCATTTAATGAGGAAAAATCTATTGGAAAAGTTGTTGCTGAAATTCCAAAGCTGGTAAAAGAAGTAGTTGTGGTCAGTAATAATTCGACAGATAAAACAGTTTCAGTAGCAAAAAAAGCAGGTGCAACGGTTTTAGAAGAATCGAGGAAGGGGTATGGCTGGGCATGCTTGAAAGGGATCGATTATGCCTATGATAATGGTGCTACGATTATTACTTTTTTAGATGGTGATTATTCTGATTATCCAGAACAATTAACAGATGTTATTCGGCCAATTATTGAAAACGATATGGACATGGTTATTGGTTCTCGAGCTTTAGGGGAAAAAATTAAAGGTTCAATGACAATTCCTCAAGTTTTTGGAAATTGGCTGGCAACAAAATTGTTGAAAATATTTTATGGTGCTAAGTTTACAGATTTAGGACCATTTCGTGCAATTAAAGTGGAAGCATTGAAAAAGCTCCAAATGTCCGATAAGACTTATGGTTGGACTATCGAAATGCAGATAAAAGCAGCAAAAAATAAGCTTCGATTTTGTGAAGTTCCAGTCGATTACAAACCTCGAATTGGCACTTCAAAAGTAAGTGGAACGATAAAAGGTGCGGTTTTCGCCGGAATAAAAATTATCTTTGCAGTGTTTAAATATAAATTTGTTCGATAATATGAGCTATAAGCTAAGCCAAATAGTAGATCTAAAGATTTCAATTTTGTTTGTAAAAAGCTTGAAAGTTGATCTTTCGAAAACAAAAACATTAAGAGGCACATGAATTCGGGAATCTTGTTGCAAAGTGTTGTAGGGGATCCAACATGGATGTTTAATTGGGGCGATGCGTTTGGTTATGAACACTATTGGTCACACCTTCTTGCGAAACTAATTTTGATTATTTACGGTTTTTGTTTAATTCTGATTTTCTTTTATAGTATCCTTCAGCTCACTTTAGCAATTATTTATAGAAAAAATAAAAGTTTAAAAGATAACGAGACACCTCCCGATGTTGATCTAAAAAACCTTCCTTATGTTACTGTTCAGCTTCCAATGTATAACGAATATTACGTAGCTGAAAGAATTATTGATTGTGTAGCTAAACTTGATTATCCCAAGGACAAGTTAGAAATTCAAGTATTAGATGATTCAACCGACGAAACTGTCGATGTAATTGCTAAAAAAGTAAAAGAAGTTCGTGAAAAATATAACCTAGACATAAAGCATATACATAGAATCAATCGTGTGGGTTATAAAGCTGGTGCGCTAGATGATGCCTTAGATGATGCCAAAGGTGAGTTCATTGCAATTTTTGATGTAGATTTTCTTCCAGATGAAGATTTCTTACTTAAAACAATACCTCATTTCAAGAATGAAAAAATTGGCGTTGTTCAAACAAGGTGGGGGCACATTAATAAAAACTATTCATTATTAACAGAGTTACAAGCTTTTGGATTAAACGGACATTTTGCAATTGAGCAAGGTGGAAGAAATGCAACTGGTCATTATATTAATTTTAATGGAACGGGCGGTGTTTGGAGAAAGTCGTGCATTGAATCAGCAGGGGGGTGGGAACATGACACTTTAACTGAAGATTTAGACTTAAGCTACCGGGCACAAATAAAAGGATGGGAGTTTAAATACTTAGAAAATGTGGTCGCTCCAGCTGAACTTCCTATCACAATGAGTGCTTTAAAAGGGCAACAGCACAGATGGATGAAAGGTGGCGCTGAATGCTTTAGGAAAATTGCTTGGAAACTTATTACAACTAAAGGTTTGCGTTTAAGTGATAGAATTCACGGACTGTCTCATTTGTTTAACTCTTCTGTTTTTATCTTTATCCTTATTTTGAGTATTTTAAGTGTGCCTATACTTCATATAAAAGATAGTTTTGCCGATTTAAACTACTTCATACAATTTGGAAGTATTTTTATTTTGTCTACTATATTCTTGATGTATTATTATTGGAATTCGTATCGCGATAAAACAGGTAATACATTTCAATCACTTGTGAGCTTTATAGGTAGATTCTTTCAATTTCTAATTGTTTCAATGGGACTTGCTTTGAATAACGCAGTTGCTGTTGTCGAAGGTTACATGGGCATTAAAAGTTCTTTTGTGAGAACGCCAAAGTTCAACGTTTCAACCAAGTCAAATAAAGTTGAAAATAAATACGATAAAAAGTCACTGTCATTAGTTACAGTTTTTGAAGGATTACTTTTTGTACTTTTCTTATTCACAGCTATCAATAGGTTGGTTTACGGAGATTTAGGAATGGTGCCATTTCATTTGATACTGGCGACGGGTTATGGTATGGTGTTCTTTTATAGTATTGCTGAAGTTCGTCCTGCAATATTTAAATTCTCCCCAAAATTTAGCGCAAGTAATGTTTAATTTATGCGTTTATTCAAATCAAAAGAATGGATTTGGGTTGCTGTATTTATTGCCTCACTAGTTTATATTAATTACTTCTCACATCAAGAAGACTTTACGGTTAATATGGCGCTTTACACTGTCATGTTTGCTGTTTACATTTATTTTATTCGAATTCGTAAAGAACTCTCAGATAAAAGTAGAGACAAACTTGCATTGTTTTTTCATTTAATCCCCCTTTTTGCACTGCCTGCTTTGTCACCTGATGTTTATCGGTTTATCTGGGATGGTGAACTAGTAACACATGGAATTCACCCATATAGGTTTACACCAAACGAGCTAATTGATTCTTCATTTTATCAAAGTTCCCCTTATTTACAATCGCTATATTCTGAAATGACGGAGCTTTCAAAAGCGAACTATTCACTTTACCCAACATTTAATCAAATATATTTTTTAGTTCCTGCACTCATTAGTGAGAACGTGATTCTTTCAATCATAATAATGCGAGTTCTGATATTGGTCACTGCTATATTTGGCTACATTTATTTGAAGAAGTTATTGATACACCTTAACTTATCTGCTGATAAAGCCTGGATAATTGCCCTAAACCCATTCATAATTATTGAAATGACTGGTAATTTACACTTTGAAGGTGTGATGCTTTCTTTATTATTTATAAGTTTTTATTTACTACTTACAAAAAAATGGATTTTGGCAGCTTTATTTTGGGCGTTAGCAATTAGTGTTAAACTTACACCTCTAATTCTATTGCCTTTTTTGTGGCGTTTTGTAGGATGGAAAAGGGCTTTTAAAGTATATTTTACAACGGGTGTTTTTACAATACTTATTCTTTGGATTTATTTATGGCCTTCTTTGATTCCAAACTTTATGAAAAGCGTGAATTTATATTTTGATAACTTCCAATTTAACGGGTCTATTTTCTTAATTACAGAATGGATTTCTTATCCATTTTATGACTACAAAACAATTAGGATATTTGGGCCTTTGCTTTCACAAATCAGCATAGTACTGATTCTATTTATCGCATTTTTAAAACCTATCAAGAATGGTAATGTTTGGTTTGAACGGATGATGTGGGGGTATGTTATTTACTTATTGTTTGCAACAACAGTTCACCCATGGTATATTGCGCTTCCATTTGGGTTGTCAATACTAACAAAAAACACATTTATGATTGGCTGGACATTTTTAATTATGCTCAGCTATGGTTTTTATGCTGTAGGCAATTCAGCATTAAGTTATACATTTATATGTGTAGAGTATATTGGTTTATTGATATTTATCACCTTAGACTTATATAAAAAGCCTAATTTTTTAACGCGCTTCATGAAAATTTAATTGAAATTATCTCAATGATTTGTAATGTGCTATCCATTCTGGGTCTACAACGTCTTTCAATAACTTATAAAAACTAGAATCAGAAAAATAATCCTGATCGTAACCCCTCACGCCATAGCGGTTAAAAATGTATTCTTGTTGTTTTAAAGAAGGTCTAAAATCTCCTTGACTCCAGCCTTTTTCTAATCCTTCTTGAAGGGGGTGCTCACTAAATCTAACTTTCCATAAAGAATCTATCGCAGCTCCATAATTAATGATTTCCTCTTTTAATGAATCGTTGTAAAATTGTTGCTCCTCAAAAAAATCATAGAATTTTGTTGTTCTTGGAATAGGCCATTTTCCAGTGCAAATATTTACCAATTCTTTTTTAGTAATCGGCTGTCTCCCTGATAAACGGTTGTTTTTATAGTAGAATATAGCAAACTGTGTTAAGCCACCAGTAGGCAAAAGCCCAATTTTAACCCCAAATTTCACATCGTTTGAAGGGTTGAAATTAGTTTCTTTCTTTTGATTTATGCTACTAGATAATAGCATAATACAAATCAATAGAATACTATTTAAATAGAGCTGTTTCATAAATTTCTACTGTAATATCAATGTCGCCACTTAATGTAACTCAGATATTTACTTAAAGTATAACGCTAATTAAAATAACAATCGGTATAATTTACGAAAAATATCAGTTTTAGTTACTTGAGTAAACCGATTGTAAAAGTGAGAAAGTGTCTAATTTTATTTAATGCATATCCGCTTGTTTACTTAAAATTGATTTCGGACACACAAAAATGCTAGTCCTTCGTCTCCCCCTTTGGAGGGGGCGGGGGGAGGACTATTTTACTTACAAGTTCAATTATTAATTTTTTTTATTCTTACTTCTACCAAAAATTGAGTTAGTTATTTTATTGCTTTTTTTCTAACTATTATCCTCCCCCTAGCCCCCTCCAAAGGGGGAAACAAAACCTCAGTAAATAGCGATTACTGATGAAGATTTTGGTTTTTTGAAGATCTTAACGAAGAAGCTGGCATTGTCAGATTCTAGTTTATAAAAAAAATGGGGTAAACAAGCAGATATGCATAAAATTTAATTTCCTTTATAGAAACACTTGTCTGGATTTCCTAATGAAAATGTAAACATTATACCAAACATACTGTACCAATCTTTTGTGGCTGAATTGCCTCGCGATCCAGTCATTGGGCTGTCATTAAGAGAAGGGTCAGCTAAACGGGCAGCTATACTTCCGTTTTCTTGTGCTAGATCATCTGGATTAACATAATTTCCTCCAACGTCGTCTATATAGTCTGTAAATGTTTTTCTTAAGCCATATTCAAATGAAACGGAAGCCTTTTGACCAATATTAAGCTTAAATCCGATTCCAAAAGGAACGACCAATTGTGTCAGGGAGTATGGATTTTGATCTGATAAAGAACTGCCTTGGCCTTCAGTACCAATTTGCTGTAAGGAGACTAAATCTCCATTATAATTTGTTTTAGGATCCATTCGAAAAACGCCAATATCTATGAATAAATACGGTGTAAAAAAGTACTTTTCATTACCGAGTTTATAATTTCTATAATTAAATTCAATCCCACCTGACACTTCCCAAATTTCTGATTCAAAAGATAAGTTTCTCATTTGTTGAATTTCTGAGGAAGCATCAGAATCATATCCTTCAACTTTTCCATACCTCACCCCAGCGCGTAAAGCAATCCTTGAGTTCACATAATACCTGTAAAGTATACCTCCCGATAAATTTGTTCGGCGGAAATGAGCATATTTGTTTAAGTCCCCAATATAATAACTACCTCCAACCATAAACCCAAAAGAGGAACGCGAACGAAAATTCTCACTTTGAGCATGTATGCTTGAGTTCAGAGTTAATACACTGAAGCTGATAATAGAAAATATTGTTATTCGAAACATCATTTTGCTCAAATATAACGGATTTTTAAAGAAAATATTGCTTATCCATTTCTTTGATCAATCCCCCACATCATTTTTTTACGAATTGTATCCAAGAAGTTGTTTTCTTCGAATTTGATCACGTTTATCATGAAGTCTGCTTTATAAACCATGACTTCAGCACCATTTTTTACTGATTTTGAAAAAGCATCAAGTGTTAATAGATACTTTTTCTCCCTTCCCTCAACAGTCAGTTTTATCGGCATGTGATCTGGTACTACTACAGGTCGAACGTTTAAATTATGTGGTGCAATTGGTGTTAATATATGAACAGCACAACCTGGGGTGATAATAGGACCACCACAACTAAGTGAATACGCAGTCGAGCCTGTTGGAGTTCCCACTATTAAACCATCTGCCCAATAAGAATTTAAATATTTATCATCAAGAGAGGCATGAACCGTAATCATCGATGCTGTATCTTTCTTGTGAACTGCTAATTCATTTAACGCTAAGTTATTTTCTCCAAAAATATTTTGTTCTGTCTCTACTCTTAATAATGATCTTTTTTGGAATTCAAAATCTTTCTTATGTACGCGATCTAGTGTTTTTTCAAAATCTTCAGTGCTTGTGTTAGCGAGAAACCCTAACCGACCAGTATTGATACCAATGATTGGCACTCCACTTGAGCGGATATAACTAACGGTCTTAAGGAAGGTGCCATCTCCACCTATACTTATCGCAAGATCAATTCCCGTTTTAAAGTCTTTGAAAGAATCAAAAGTTTCGCAATTCGCTCCAATTCCTAGTTTTTTAATTAATTGGTTTCGAAATGAAGACTCAATAATCGGATTCCAATTTAAATCTTCAAGGTGTTTAAAAAATTTCTTAAAGAATTCAACCTCGTGTTTAAGAATCTTTCTAGTATATATTGCGACATTCATAGTTAAATATTGAGGTATTTCATTAATTCATCATAGCGATTTTTTAAATCCTCATGATGACTATTTCTTTGAAAACTGGCTTTAACATTATAGTCATATCGTTCTAAAGCTCGAATAATTCTACCCAATTCAACAAGATTAATTTTAAGGGTTAACTCTAGTTGTTTTGATGATGCATTGGATGTGATAAAAGAACTTAGGACTTTAGCATTTTCACTTTCTATAATTTGAGATATATGAGCTAGTGAATAATCCAAATCATTCATTTCTAAAATGATAATTCCTCCAGTTTCTTTAATCCCACTCGTGTTAGCTACTTTTTGCATCAGGTTTATGAGACTAATACAACCCAAATAATTTTCTTCATCATCCAAAACTGGAATTAATGTAACATGAGCATCTGACGCCATAGCCAATACTTCGTAAATATGTGAAGTGCCTTTTACATAAGGCCTTGGGAGATGAACAAATAATTCATGTAAAGTCTGTTTTAAGTCATCTTTGTCAAATAAGTCGTTCTCTGAAAGTAATCCAACAAAATTTTCTCCCTTTAAAACGGGTAAATGATTTACTTTAAACTCCTCCATCCATTTTAGAGCTAATTCCCCTGTGTCCGTGTGTTTCAACGGAGGAATTTCTTCTGATATTAGTTCTATTGCTATCATTGTATGCTACCAAAGTAGTAATTCTACTTTAATGTATATAACTTTGTTGCTACAAAATTAGTTTAAACTATGACTAAATTAAGTGTTAACGTTAATAAAATTGCCACACTGCGAAATGCTAGAGGTGGGAACTTGCCAAGTGTGACTCAAGTTGCTATTGATTGTGAACGTTTTGGTGCAGATGGAATTACTATTCATCCGAGGCCAGATGAGCGTCATATAACAACAAAAGATGTATATGATTTAAAAGAAGTTGTTACAACAGAATTTAATATTGAGGGATATCCCGACAAACGATTTCTCCGTTTGATAAGTGAAAATATTCCAACACAAGCAACACTCGTTCCTGATGATCCTAATGTTTTAACTTCAAATGCAGGTTGGGATACGGTAAGTAATAAAGATTTATTAATTGATATTTGTACTGAGCTTAAGTCTTTAGGAGTAAGAACTTCTATTTTTGTTGATACGAATCCTCAAAATATTGAGGGTGCTGCAAAAATAGGCGTAGATCGTATAGAACTTTATACAGGACCATACGCAGAAAGGTACGGAACAAATGCTGAAGTTGCTGTTTCATCATACGTTGAAGCAGCTCAATTGGCAAAGTCGCTTGGTATTGGTGTTAACGCTGGTCATGATTTAAACTTACAAAACCTTGGTTTTTTCAAAAGATCAATTCCCTGGTTAGATGAGGTGAGCATAGGGCATGCTCTTATATCTGATGCATTGTACTTTGGTTTAGAAGAAACAATTAGTAATTATCAACAACTTTTAGAAGATTAACTGAAATACTTTGCTTTAAATGAAATTGAATTATAAAAAATTTGGAGAAGGTCAACCCCTAATTATTTTACATGGATTATTTGGGTCACTTGATAATTGGCAAACTCATGGCAAAAAATTAGCAGAATATTTTGAAGTATATTTAGTAGACCAGCGTAATCACGGAGAATCGGAATGGAGTGATAATTTCAACTACGACGTTTTAGCAGATGACTTAAATGAGTTTATAGAGGATCACAATTTAAAAGATGTTATTTTAATTGGTCATTCTATGGGAGGTAAAACGATTATGCGTTTTGCACAAATTTACCCTGACAATATTGAAAAGCTTATAGTTGTAGACATGGGGGTTAAAACATATCCAATTCATCATGATGGAATTATCAAAGGTCTAAAATCAATAGATCTAAATGTTGTTGATTCTAGAACCAAGGCTGATGATCAATTGTCAAAGTTCATCGATAATAAATCCATAAGACAATTTTTACTCAAAAACTTATACTGGAAAGAGAAAGGTAAATTGGCTTGGCACATAAATATTAAAGTTCTAGAAAACAAACTTTCTGAAATAGTAAAAGCATTACCCAATGAAGAAACACTTATAGATTCTCTTTTTATTGCGGGAGGAAAATCTGATTATATCTTAAAAGAGGATCATGATGAAATTAGAAAGTGCTTTCCTTTAGCTGAGTTTCATACAATAGATGATGCTGGGCACTGGATACATGCAGAAGCGCCAAATGAATTCATGAATGAAGTATTAGGGTTTTGTTTGAGATAATTACTTCTAATAGTCTTCATTTCGAGATTTAGTGACGAATCAGTAGGGCTAGCGAAGTAGTTCGTTGGAATTAAAAAAAAATCCCGATCAAATTTTAGTTGATCGGGATTTTTAAATAGCTATATCAGAAATTTACTCTTCTTTCTCTCCTTCTCCTTCTTTCTCTTCTTCTCCTTCTTCCTTCTCCTCTTCTTCTTTAAAATCCATTCTTACAACTTCACCTTCTGTACGACGGTTAAATTGGTGAAGTTTTTCAAATAAATCTTTATCATCTCTTTTATATTGATTTATATATTTTTCTGTAAGTTCTATTGTTTCAAAATCTCCTGAAGCTGGTTTATCTACTACGTAAATACTGTCGCTTACAAGATAAACTGTTCTAGGTTGGTTTTCACCTTTACCTTCAGGAACAAGTCGTTTAGGATTAACACCTTTTTCATTTACAAGATAGTCAACGCATGATTGAGCACGTTTTTTAGCTAGTTTTTCATTACTGCTTGCTAGACCACGTGAATCAGAATGGGAAACTAATTTAAGCACCATACCTGGATATTCTTCAAGTAATTTATGTACGTAATTTAAAGAATCTTTTGAGTCAATAACGCCTTCTTCAACTAATAGTTCTGGAGAACCTAATGGATAACGAACCTCAGGAAGCACGATAGGAGTTTTTGGCAATAAATTCATTTCAATAATGAAGTTTTGATCAACGTCTAAATCTACAGTTGTGAACTGTTCTTGATCATTACTTTCGTGGTATCCTTCAAGTGGTAAAACTGTTACTGAATAATTTTCTTCTTCATTAATAAAGCGATCTCCATCTGGTTTTTTATCCCAAAAAACGCTTCCTTGTGAATCAGTCACACCCTTAAAAGCTGGTCCATTCTGTGGTTTAACTTGGACGGTTGCTCCTTCAATTCTAATAGGGCTACCAACTTCTGAAACGATAACTTTTAAATCAAATATGTTTGGAGGTAGTTCATACGACCAGATGTCTGGAAGATTTTTATTTCCCCTTGAACCTTCTCTGTTTGAAGTAAATAATCCAGATCTTTTTCCTGTTTCCACTAAATGATAATCATCTTGATCTGAATTAAGTGGTGTACCAAGATTTTCTGGTTTTTTAAACGACATGCTTTCCCCAGATTTCTCGGCTCTAAATAAATCAAGTCCTCCTAAACCTTCATGTCCTGTAGAAGAAAATAATAAGTCTCCGTTTGCGGCATAAGTTGGAAATAATTCATCTCCAGCCGTATTAATTTCAGGTCCTAAATTCACCGGTTTTGACCACATCTCAGATCTTCTATCGTATTCAGAGTACCATAAATCTTTTCCTCCATGACCACCATACATATCACTGGCAAATATTAACTTGGTGCCATCTTCATTCGGGCAAGGATGACCAACGCTTATTGTATCATTTGGTTTTACTTTAACTTCTTTTGGTAAGCCCCAATTACGACCTCTTCTTTCGGACACCCAGATTTCACAACCTAAATTTTTCTTTTTTACATTTGGACACCTTGTAAGGAAAGCATTTCGAAAGCGTCCATCAAATGCAATTGTTCCTTCACTATGTTCAGTATTTATACTATCCGCATCAAATAGATTTGGTGGTGTCCAGTTTCCACTTCTATCTTTTTCTATTTGCCACAGATTTAAATAACCTTCACCTGTAACAGGATCTTTACCTCTTCCAGATGCAATAGGAGAATTTCTAGAAGAAGCAAATACAAATTCATTTCCTCTTCTGCTTGCAACAACTGGAGCCATATCTATTCCATCATGATTTATTTTGAATTCTGCTTTGACAGTATATCGTGTTCTATTATCCTTAAGAACTGCTGCTTTCTCAAGTGAAGCTAAGGCATTTTCTGCTTGTTTATCTTCTGGGACAAGTTTTAAGTATTCTTGATAGTTTTCTTTTGATTTTTCATATTCACCATCTTTTCTAAAAACCCCACCTAAACGGAAGTATACTTCTGGGTTATCTTTGTAAAATTCTAAATCAATTGCTCTTTGATACCATTCAGCAGCTTTTTCATCATTAAATGCTAGTTCGTATGAACGACCAGCTTTATAAGCTAACTCAGCTTTCAATGCCAAAGCCCTCTCGTTTTTTGGGGAAATTCGTTCATATGCACTAACAAGTGATTCTGCCGCTTCAAAATAAGCTCCACTTTCATAAGCAGCATCAGCTTTTTTCACTATAGAAGGAACAGGCTGAGCTACGATTGTAACATTAACAGCTATGAATAAAACCAAAAGTATATTTCTCAATCTCATAGAATTTGAATTATATAAAAATTTCCCGAAAGAAAGTAATTTTTATTGTTATACACAAGCGTTTAACCGTTTTATTTTTAATAATGCCCCTTGTTTAAATAAAATATAACATTTTTTCATTTTAAGCATTATTTTTCACGTGTCGAAAGATAGTTTTCCCATCGCTTAAGTACACTTGAAAACCCTTCAGGAAGTTCAGAGTCAAACCGCATATATTCTTTTGTCTTTGGATGCTCAAACCCTAATGTCTTAGCGTGTAGTGCTTGCCCATCTAAAAGTGCAAAGTTGTTATCAATAAATTGTTTGTATTTCGTAAAAGTTGTTCCTTTTAAAATTTTGTCCCCACCATATTCTAAATCGTTAAATAAGGGGTGACCAATATGCTTCATGTGAGCTCTGATTTGGTGTGTGCGACCAGTCTCTAATTTGCACTCAACAAGCGTGACATATCCTAACCTTTGTAATACTTTATAGTGTGTTACGGCATGTTTCCCATAGTCTTCTTCTGGAAATACAGTCATCACTTTTCGATTTTTTAATGATCTCCCGATATTTCCTTCAATAGTGCCTGCTTCTTCTTTTACGTCTCCCCAAACTAATGCATTATAACGACGCTCTGTTGTGCGATCATAAAATTGTTTTGCAAGGTGTGTCAGTGCATGTTCTGTTTTTGCAATAACCATCAACCCTGTTGTGTGTTTATCAAGTCTGTGAACTAAGCCCGGCCTACCATAATAATCATTGGCTTTTGTTGGAAGTTGTTCAAAATGATAAACTAATGCATTTACAAGAGTTCCCGAATAGTTACCATATCCTGGATGAACGACCATGTTTGAAGGTTTATTGACAACTATAACTGTATCATCTTCATAATGTATTTCCAAAGGAATGTTTTCAGGAATTAATTCTATTTCTCTAACGGGGTAGGGCAGAACGATAGAAATTTCATCATTTGGCTTTACTTTATAATTTGATTTTACTGGAATACCTCCAACGCGAATTGTTCCGTTTTTTGCAGCTGATTGTATTTTATTACGTGAAGTATTGGGAAGTCTATCAAGCAAAAACTTGTCTATTCTTAAAACTTCTTGTCCTTTATCAGCTACTATGTTGTAGTGCTCATAAAGTTCTTCCCGATCATTTTGATCTTCGATTGCATCGTTTGTTTTTTCTTCAGTCATTCTTATTGAACTACTAGTTTTTTTGTTTTTAAAGGCTGTCCTTCACGAATAAGAGTGACCAAATATATACCTGAATCAAAATCACTTATATCTATCTGTGAGCCGTCTGATTCTGTTTTAATCAGTCTTCCATTTAAATCTGTAATATTTACTTGAGACCCGTCTTCAAAGTTCGTTTTTACTTGGAAAAAATTTGATGTTGGGTTAGGATAGATTGTGAAATCGTAATTATTCTCCTTTTCTGGAGAGCTGAATTCTTTTACTCCTAACTGATAATCCATTTTGCTTGTAACAACCGGACGCATTAATAGCGCTCCTTCAAAACTAGCATTGTACCACTGACCTCCTCCATCAACACTCCAAAATATCTTGTCAGAAAAATCATGATTCATATCAAAACCAATATTCAAGCGCTCTTCATCAATTTGTCGCATCCCAATATAATAAGTTTTTCCAACAGCAACTTTTGCAGTATCTTTAAAATAGTAATTTGTGAATTTATTTCTATCACTTGTGTACTTCGGTTGTCTCGGGTAAAAGAATTCATCTTCATAAAGTAAAGATCCAGGTTGACCTCCATTATCATCCCAGACCGAAATAAGGAAAAGGTTGTTTGACACATCTACTACTGAAGGCACAAAGTGGATTTGAATTGCAACTAATGAATCTGCTTGATAAGCATCGAACTTATAGGCCAAAAGCCCTTGTACTCCAGTTACACCATAAGCTTTCTCCGCAGTTCCATCGTCATAAGCATAATAGTTTTCAAAAACTTGTGTTCCAAAAGTCGAGTCATTTTGCGGAAAACTCGGAAATTGAGCACTGGCATTTCCTACCCAATCAAAAGTAGCCGAAGTATCATTTGTTAAAGTTTCATCATATCGGTAGCCTGATGAAAAATTGTGGTAGGATGTATAGGTTGTTCGTGGGGCATAATTAATATCTCCACCAGATAAGTCTGAAGCATTTAAAGTGAATGTGCCTTCACTTGCGCCTTCGTGAAAAACCTCAACCGCACCGTTTTGATTGTTTTCGGTAAGTTCACTACCATTTCTAACTACTACTTTTACTTCATCACTCATTTTTCCTGTTGGATGATTTCGATAGTGTTTCCAAGGAACATGAGTATAATCTTTTAGTAGTGTAGAAATAGGGTAAACAAATGCAAAATCTTTGAATAAAGTATCTTGATAGCCAGAAAGTGGTCTGAAATTGACGTAGTCAATATGAAAATGATCAATACCACCAGCTACTGAACCAAAGTTCATAAATCTAAACTGAAACCCTTTTTGAAAATAATCTGGATCAGTAACGGCTATATGAGCAACTTTGAAATCGCTAGAAGAGCCACCATTAGTTCTCCATACACGGTTCCATTCTTGAGTAACGGGTGAATAGAATTCAAGTAACAATGAATCACCTGACTCAGGAATATCACCATAACCTTCTTTTTGGTATAGAAAACTAAAATATACAGAATCTCCAATTGAAGTTGTTGTCATATCAATTGGTTTAGAGAGTAGCGTATCAGCAGTCCCAGGAGTTGTAGATCCAAATGTGTATGGATAACCAAATTCATCTAATCCATCAAATGTTACAACACCCAAGGTCCAAGGGTCTACAGCAAATCGATAATTATGATACGCAGTTTCGTTTAACCAGAGCTTGTTACTTTCATCAATCGTTGAAATAAATATTCTGGCTGAATCTTGAACGTATTCTGGGTCACTTAACCAAACTGTGTCTGATGGATTGCTTGTTCCGTCAATAGTGTCATAAACTATGAAGGGTGGATAACCATAACTTGAAATATGATCGGGTTCATACACGCTTAGATCATCAAATAAAAAGCGCGTTGAATCATACTTATAAATAAAAGTGGTATCGTTTGTTGCATCATATTCTGATCTGTAAGTTGCACTATCTGTGAAAACACTATTATTTGGTAAAGGATCTTCGGTTGTTTCGTCTAACATCCTATGAAATAACTCTTCTGTGATGTTTGCATCAGAATAGTCTGCATCATATTTTTGGAACTTATTTTTCGAGAATTCATCAAAAAAAGGTAATTCTAAAGTGTCTGTTAAATAAACGAATGTGCTGTCGAAGCTGTTTGCTAATGCTTTTTGAGAAACTTTTTTCTTATCAAATAAATCAGGATTTTGCATAACAGGACCAATGCCGTCTTGTGCAATTGACAAAAAAGACAATGTAATTAAAGTAAAAAGAGTTGTAATGAGTTTCATTTTGTGTGCAAAGCTATTTATAGAAGTAATTTTCGGTATAAACCGATTAAATCATTTCAATGTTATTTCCAATTCGTTATATCACTCTTCAAAATCCGTTGTTGCAAAAACAGTAATTGTAGATCCTTCTGGAACTTTACTACTGTCAGCAGCGATTGGAGTTTGTTGCATTACCCTTGCATTTAAACTATCTTGAGCATTTAGACAATCGTTGCAAACAGTAAACAATCTTAATGATTGATTGCTATTTAAACGATCTTCAGCTTCTTTTATTGTAAGGCCAAAAAGATTTGGAACAATAGCCATTTTTCCAGATGTTTTTTGTCCAACAGTTAATTGAATAATCGAGTTTATCGGTGCTTTCAGACCTTTTGTTACTTTCTGGCCCTTGTAAGTCTGCTCAATGACACTTCCTTGATCTTCATTGCTTGGCACAAAATTCACCTTTGTTCTCAAACCTTTTGTTAATAAAACAGCTTCTGCAAAACGGTGACTTCTACTCACTACTACAGGAACATCAACTAATCGTGATCTTTTTGAAACACGTACTTGAATGAGTCTATTAGATTTCACTTCTAAACCTGTTGAATCTGTAGGCATAGGATTTTGATAAACTACAGTTCCCTCGATTAAGTTTGGATTATAAATAGAATCTAGAATTTCGTATTTTAAAGGGAGACCTTCTATTAACGCTGGAATATCAGAAGCATTATTTGAAATAAAGTTAGGGACTTTAACAGATTCGCCATGGTCGGTATAACTTTTAAAATAAGAAATACTTCCCCATATTATTAAAACCCATACAATACAAATCAACACAATATTAATAATGAACTTCCAACTTGTTAAAAAGCTTTTTAATTTCTTAAAGAATTGCATGTAATAATTTTAAAAAATGTATCTCAATGCAAATTTACATAAATTTTTCATGCGAAAACCTTATAAACTGTCGATGAAATAGTATTGTTGTGATTCTTTAAGGCTTAGTTGATAGACATTATTTTGTGTAATGTTGTCAAAGTAGCAAGTTTTTAAAACTACTCTGCTCATAACTTTTGCCGAAACTTAATTTGTGAGGCAAAAAATGTATTTAATTCGTATAAAAATGATAGAATGTTGAATGTTGGGATATTTTGCGGAGGGTATTCATCTGAATATGACATATCTATAAAGAGTGCGACAATGATTTTAAATCATTTGCCCAATGACGAATACAATAGTTTTCTGGTTTACGTAACCAAAGATGGTTGGCAAGCAGATTATAAAGGTGAAAAAAGCGAAGTATCACCAATTGATTTCAGTTTTGATAATGAAAAAGAAGGAAAGATCAAGATTGACCTTGCTCATGTTTATATTCATGGAAACCCTGGTGAAAACGGAAAGCTTCAGGCTTATTTCGAAATGAAAAACTTTCCTTTTGTAAATAGTAGTGCACTTTCTTCTGAATTATCATTTGATAAATGGTTTTGTAATCAATTTTTAAGAGGATTTGGAATTAATATAGCTAAATCTGAACTGATCATGTCAAATCAAGATTATGATATTAAAGCGATTGGTGAGCGCTTAGAATTCCCGCTTTTTGTTAAACCAGCTGACTCTGGTTCGAGTTATGGTATTTCTAAAGTTTACAAGCTAGAAGACCTCAAATCAGCAATAGAGGAAGCGTTTGAAGAAGGGAATACAGTCGTTTGCGAAGCTTTTTTAAAAGGAACAGAAGTTACTTGTGGTATTTATGAAAATAAAGACGGTTTGCATCCTTTGCCGTGCACTGAGATTGTTTCAGAGTCAGATTTCTTTGATTATGAAGCGAAATACCTTGGGAAATCACAAGAAATTACACCTGCTCGAATTTCAGATGAATTAACAAACAAAATTCAGAACCTGACTTCGAAAATATATAGACTTTTACAAATGCGATCTCTTGCTAGAGTTGATTTTATGATTGTTGATAATGAACCTTATGTCATTGAGGTAAATACAACTCCAGGGTTTTCGAGCGAATCTTTAGTGCCCAAAATGTTAGCTTGTGCCAATATCAAAATTGGTGATTTCTGGAAAGAGATTTATGAGTTTGAAAGGAGTAGGTTTAATTAGTTACTTTTGAATCTCCCGAATCTTCCACCTATAACAACACCAATGTAATGCCAACGATACTGAGGTGTTCCAACAATATTTCTAAAAGTTCGTAAAGAGTATTCAGCACCTATACTGAATCTACCGAGATTGATTTGGGTCACTAACAAATTGAGGGGAGTTGGCTTTATTAAGCAAATAATTTTTCT